>CAYLSF010000200.1:0-8981 GCA_964385675.1 uncultured Saprospiraceae bacterium | reverse complement strand
ACTGTTTGATAAAAATATTTAGATAAACTCGTGTGCAGTAATTTTCTAGTTTAATGATTTTATCTAGGAAAAGTATTGTTTGATTTTACCATAAGCAACACCCTTCATTCAATAATAAGTACATATCAAATAATACAATCAAGTTTAAAATGTTGACCAGTATTGTATTTTATGCCAAAATCTGTACTAATTACGACACAATCAGGGGGGATTGTACCTAAAACTATAATCAAAAAAAAAGCTTGAATGGTTAATAAATACCATTCAAGCTCCTCAAATAAAGATTGTTATGTTCTTAACAATCAAAAATAATTTCGTTATTACCTCCTAATTTTTAGGATGCACACGAGCTAATGCCAACAACATTCCTTTATATTCTAGAGATTCATTGATGATTTCTACCCCTTGATTAAATAACTCTGCACCATAGTCAGCTTTTGGTTTTACTAAACCATTTTCAGAATAATAAACCATTTGCTTATTGGTAAAATAATATGCTTTTGAAGTAGACTTAGGATTCATAATATTTTCACGATAAGAGTAATAATTCAACTCACCCGCAGCATCAAATAGGTACTCATAAGAAGACGTCTGACCGCTTGTCGTACTTAAAACCATAATTTTCTTGATGGCAACTTCTTCACCTCTTAAATCAAAAAATACATCAATCCCTTGTGTCGTTACTGTAGTACCTAATGTTTTATTTGTACGGTTAATATCAATGTGATGATGGTATAATTGATTCAACGCCATTTGCTTATTAACCTCTGCATTGTAATTATGCAAATTGGTTAAATATTCCGCACGAGCAGCAGCTTCTGCCTCTCCTGTATCCCCTATCGGTTTTAATTCCGTTTCTGGTTGTGCGATAGCTGCACAAAAAACCAAACAAAGTAAAGCACTAAGTAAAATTCCTTTGTTTAACATAATCTCGATTTTTATTCTACTTTTTTATGAATAGTTAATTATAAAATTTTGTAAAAAACACTTTATACATACAATTAATGCACAATCTATCATTAAGCATTAATAACGTCTAGTTATTTTAATAATAGCGAAATTACAAAAATATTCAATTGTTCTATGACTTTAGACGAAGTTGTACCTCCAAAACGACACATTTTTAAACGCTAACAACACAACGTTCTAATATTTTTAGATGTTGTATGGTACGTATATTTTTTTTGACAGCTTATATATAATTGTAAATCAATCAATAGCTAACAAAAAATGGTATTATCGAATAATTTAAATTGGATAGAGTTTCGTATTAAACATAGTTAAGATAATAGATAACCTATCCAAACCAATACTTTCATTTGATAAATTTACCTATCTTTAGTCATCGTAAAATTGTTATAAAAATTAGTGTTCAATAATGAAAACAAATCTAGCAATTAGGGAAGATTTAAAGCAAAGTTTTAATGATGTGATACAGTGGTTTGAACAGCAAGCTGATGACAAATTTGAGCAAGGACCGGCAGGAAAATGGGATACAAGTCAGCATTTAGATCACCTCATGCAAGTGGCGAGTCAAATCAATACCGCTCTTCGGATACCTAAAATGATGCTTAGAGCTAGATTTGGAAAACCCAATAGGACGGCAAGAGAATATGATGCAATAGTAACAAAATACAGAGAGAAACTACAAACCTTACCGAATACACTTACGCCAGGTGGTATGGTCATGAAAAAACATCCTACAACAGAAAAAATAGCCTTGTTACAAAAATTCGCTAAACAACGAGATAAGGTAGATTCAGCGATAAAAGGGTGGTCAGAAAAACAACTGGATGGTCATTTATTACCACATCCATTAATGGGCAAAATGATTGTGAGAGAAATGCTTCAATGGATGACGTATCACAATTATCACCATTTGGAAAACTTAAAAAAGAATTATTAAAACGATTGATAAAAAACGATTTAGTTTTAAATTAAAGAAATATCAAAGGTGAAAAAGGCACATATACCTATTATTTTTTTATTAATATTTAGCAATATTTTATTGGCTCAATCCAAGCGATTTCTAACACCATTATCTGTTAGAACGGCTAGTTATGATATAGATTTGACGCTAGATGTCGATAAAAAACAAGTTAAGGCAACTCAAACATTGACGTTCATTAATCCTTCTGATGATACGATTTGGACAATGCCCTTTCACATGTATTATAATGCTTTTAAAAATAATAAATCAACTTTCTTGACAGGAACAGGAAGGATTGATCGATCTATTTCTAAAGAAGCGGCCGAAAATTGCGAATGGGGCTGGGTAGAAGTACTAAAAGCTACAGATAGTGAGGGGAATGATTTAGAAATGCAATATATTCAGCCAGAAGATAGTAATCCAAATGATCATACAGTACTTGAAATCAAACTAAAACGACCCGTTTTACCTAGAGCAACTTATGTATTAGAAATGGATTGGCATTCTCAAATCCCCAAAATCATGGCCAGAACAGGGTATCAGCAAGAGTTTTACTTTATGGCACAATGGTATCCAAAATTAGGTGTGTATGAACCCGCTGGAACTCGATTTGCCAAAGAAGGACAGTGGAATTGCCATCAATATCATACAACAACTGAATACTACGGAGAATTTGGGGTGTATAATGTTTCCATGACCGTGCCTAAAAAATTTAAATTAGCTGCAAGTGGATTTGAGGTCAATCAAAAAGAAAAAGGAGGGCAGATTACTTACACCTATTTAGCCGAGGATGTAATTGATTTCACATGGACAGCTTCTCCAAATTTTGTTGAAATTAAGGACAAATGGAAAGATGTAGATATTAAATTAATGATGATGCCTGAGCATCTTCACTATAAAGACCGTTATCTCAATCCTACAAAAAAGACGTTAGAATTTCTTGAAAAGTTTGTAGCTAAGTATCCTTATCCCTATTTAACCGTTGTAAGCCCTCCTGTACATGGATTAGGAGCCGGTGCGATGGAATATGCGACACTTTTTACAGCACCTACGCTTAGCGGATTTCCTATGGGAATCCGTACAACAGAGACACTAGTTATTCATGAGTTGGTACATCAGTTTTTCTATCAAATTATATCGACTAATGAGCAGGAAGAACCCTGGATGGATGAAGGGTTTACGGCATATTTTGAAGCTAAAATCATGGATGAATATTACCCTAAAGGAATTATTACTTGGGATTATATGAATATTCATGTTGGCTCAGAGGAGTTTAGAAGAGGTCGATTCTTTAATGCTGAAAACATTAAAGTTAACCCAATGAGTGATGCAGGTTGGGAATTTAGACATGGAAGTTATGCTCAAATCGTATATGGAAAAGGAGCTACTATGTTGAGTACACTTGAAAATATGGTGGGTACATCTGTGATGAAAAACATCATACAAACCTACTATGAACGATGGAAATTTAAGCATCCTTGTCGGCAAGATTTTATAGATATTGTAAATGAAATTGTACCAAAACGCCTAGGTGATAAATTTGGATCAAATATGGATTGGTTTTTTGAACAAGCCATTTATGGTACAGAGATTTGTGATTATGAAGTACATGATGTTCTGATAAAAAGAGTAACGGAACCTTGGGGCTTTTTTGAACAAACAGAGGATTGTGAGAAACCAACAGACAACAGCAGTAAATTATACGAATCCAAAATTATATTTTTCAGACAAGGCGAGTTTATTGTTCCTCAAGAAATCAAAGTTACCTTTGATAATGGGGAGGAAATTTTAGAATATTGGGATGGTAAAAGCAGGAGTTATGAGTTAAAATATGTAGATACTAAACAAGTAACATCTGTTATCATTGATCCGGAGTATAAAATTCAGTTGGATAAAAATTTGATAAATAATAGCTTTGTAGTTAAACCAACTTCATCTGGCATTAGTCGTTATTTTACCTCCTTCGTATCTTGGATGGAAAGTATTATGGTGACGGTTAGTATGATTGTTTAGCTGTGTAATGTTGGGAATACAATATAATTAGTTTAGTAATATAATATTTCGATTGTCGAACATCGATTGTCGAACGTCAAGAACTAGAAATGATAATACTTCAAGCAATTCAATATGGTTTTTCACAGCTTGGGCAATACAAACGTATTGTGGGCTTGATGTATATTCTTGTATTCATTTTAGCTATTCTTGTGGCTTCGCCGCTTCAAAGTTATCTGACTAGTAAAATTGGTCATTCTCTAATGGTTGAAGACTTAGTTAAGGGGTTTGATTATACCGTTTATACAGATTTCATGAATGCTTATGGAGACGGAATTTCTCCTATTTTGAATCAATCGGTCTTCATTATTATCTTATTTTTACTCCTCCTTATTTTCTTAACAGGAGGAATCATTAGCACCCTATTATCTTACCCTAAACGCTATCAAAAAGCATTATTTTGGGGTAAAAGTGCGACGTACTTTTGGCGTTTTTTAAGGTTATCCTTTTATTTTATTATCCTTCATGGCATTATACTTTTCTCATTTTCCCTAATTTATTTAACCTTAACTAAAGGTTTTGACATTGCTAAATTGGAAACAGATGAAATTGTTTTTGATGCCCTAGTTTATGTTCCTTTGGGCTATGCCCTTGTGAGTTCCTTCTTTTTTATGTGGCATGATTACGCGAAGATTTTTTTAGTAGAATTGAATCAACCCCTTTTGATTCAACCCATTATTCAATCTTTCCGTTTTGTTATTCGTCATTTTAGAACTGTTTATGGTGTTTATATCTTGAATATACTTTTATTAGGATCTATTTTTTTGATAAATCATTGGATTACACAAGCTTTTGATATTAACACGACAAGTACAATTTGGCTCTCCTTTATTATCAGTCAACTCTTTATTATAGCTCGTCTTGGATTAAAAATTATCAATCTAGGGAGTGCTGTTTATTTAACGAATCGTTTAAAGTAGATTTTAAGTTCATTAAACTCACAGATCTTAATGTATAAAGATTGAGTTAAGTATGTTAAAAAAGAATTTGATCATCCATTTTAAGTATAGATTTTTCAAAAAAATAACATTCAGTATCAGAAAACCATATATCCCCATTTCTTTTCAAAACCTTTTATCAAAAAAGTTCGTAGTTTAGATAATTTCCTTTAACATAAAGGAATTATGTAAATACCATAGCGAATGAGATTTTGTATGATATTGTTGGATTAAATACAGCAAACATTGAGCAATTGAAGGGGGATTTTTATATATTTGTTTAGTACCAATATATACAACTTTATGGAAAAACGGGTTTTAAAGTTTTCATCATTTGATGAACAAAAGGCACGAGAAGTACTAGGTATTAAAGAAGAGCGAAAGGAAAATTTGATTGAAGCATGGGAAAAACGTGCTGCTTCAATGTCTATTTCTGATGAAGAAATGAAAACACTCAAACGACTTTATAACAAACTAAATCTATATGTAAGGAGTTGGCATGAGGAGGATTTAAAGCTAAAATTTATTGGTCCTTTAATCGAGTTAGTAAATTTTGACGATTATGAAAAAGAGATTACTGCTTTTTCTGAACGTTCGCTTTCTATAACTATTCAAGAGGTTGAATTCAAAGGAAGTGTCGATTTAATGGTCGCAACGGGGATTTATGATCCAAAACAACCCTTCTTTTTTATTCACGAATATAAACGAGAAGAAAATAGTTCAGGTAATCCTGTAGGTCAATTATTAGTAACTATGTTTGCAGCAAAGGAACTAAATAAGAAGCCAAGAAACTTTACCCTTTTTGAAACCCCACAGCAAGATTATTCTTCTTTACCAATATATGGAGTATATGTTATTGGCCGAATATGGGTATTTGTTGGTTTGAATGATAATCGATATTTTTTATCAAAATCTTATGACAGTACTGACTTTAACAAACTTGAGCATATTTTAAAAATGCTTAAAGCCCAAAAAGAAATGATTTTAGACACTACGCTTAGTGTTATTAAATAAACTATTCATTTTAACTTTAACTAATCAATCCAATTCCCTCCTAGCATACTTAAAATTAAATAAAAGGTTGGGTAAAAGGGTAGATAATTTTTGATAGCCTAAATGAGAATGTATTTTAGGAAAATAACCAACAACGTCTTATCTAATTTTTAGTTCTACAATCTCACTTTCTACGGTTCCATCTTTAAATACAGTCGTCACTTTATCGCCCTTATTGAACTTTTTAACTGAAGATACTGCTTTTCCATTGACTTTTGTAATTGTAAAGCCACGTTTTAAAGCCATTTCTGGACTCAATAAATAGTTGGTCTTTTCTAAGAACTCCAGTTCTCTTTTTTGTTCAGTCAACAGTTTACGACTAAGTTTTGGTAGTTCCTCCGATATATAATCAAGCATTTGATGCTGTCGATTCAAAAATCTATCAGATTTATGAGATAGTATTTGTTGGGTTTGTTGGAGTGATAAACTTTGCTTGAGCAATTGTTCATTGATTTGATTTTTAATAGAAGTCAAACTAAACATTAATGTCGACTCAAATTCTACCATTCGCTCTATCAAAAAACTAGCCACTGCCGTAGGGGTTTTTAAGGCAGTGTGTGCTACCCTATCTGCAATACTTTCATCTATTTCGTGTCCAATTCCCGTCAATACAGGCAGATTAGCATTGGCGATGGCTTGGCATAATTTCAAATTATCAAAGCCTGATAAATCTAATTTAGAGCCTCCTCCTCTTGTTAGGACAATAGCGTCATAAGTATCTTTGGAGCGATGAATTGATTTCAATGCTTTAATTACCTCTTTTTCCACAAACTGCCCCTGCATCGCTGCTTTATACAAATGAATTTGAAATTGATAACCATAAGGATTTTGGTATAAATGCTGCTCAAAGTCCTTATAGCCCGCAGCTTTTTCAGAAGAGATAATGGCTAGCTTTTGAATGACCGTTGGCAGCGGTAATCTTTTATTTTTCTCAAACGCTCGTTCTTGTTGTAATTGTTGAAGAATCGCACGACGCTTCAATTCCATTTGCCCTAAGGTATGAGCCGTATCAATATTTTGAATAATATATTTTAAACCATACCGCTCATTAAAATCGACTTTAATTTGTAAAAGCACTTGCATGCCACTTTGCAGAATAGTATCAATGTCCTTACCTATTTTTCGTTTCAATTGATAATAAACACTTGCCCACATAACAGCCTGAGCTTGTGCCGTAATTTCTTGTGTACTCTTATCTTTTTCAATCAATTCTAAATACCAATGTCCCCTGGAGCGGTTACTTTGCATAATTTCACAACTCACCCAAAGTTGCTCTGGTAAATTGATAGCGACAACACGCTTAATAAATTCATTGAGTTCGTATAAACTATGTTTAAGCATAATTTCGGATTTCGGATTTTACGATAAACTAATGAACCAATAATATATTTTGATGAGGTTCTATTAATCGTCATTGAAATTAGAAAAATCAAAATTATTTAGTGTCGTACTATCTGCTTTTTCCCAAAAAGTATCATCATTCCAAATAAACAGATGATTCGCTATGCTATCTGTTTCAATCGCTTCTGGCATTTTTATAGACCAGACATTATCTTTAGCGACCCTCATTAAATCATCCTGAGCATTTTTAAAAATCCATCCTTGACGACTATAAATAAAGCCCTCATATCCAATAAATTCTGTAATTGGAAAATCGGCTACAAAAGTTTCCTTACTCGTATCAAACAAGAGCATTATAATGGATTGATCATGATTTACCAAATGTCGAGCAATAAAGTAAGCCGTAATTGCATTCGATATATCCCATTTATATAATGCTAGTTGACGTTCTGCCCAATTTTCAATAGTCAGTTTTGAGGTATCAATCACTGCAAAAAAAATGGAATCTGGAATCAACATTGTACTATCGTCATAGTTCCAATCGACCAAAGAAGGCTTCAAAGTGTCTTTAAAGTCAATTGTGTTGAAAAAAGTATTGAATTCTTTTAAAGTATCCACAGTTGTTTCAGACCTTGAGGAAGGACTACAGCCTATACATAAAACCATAAATAGGAATAGTATAAAACATATATTTTTCATATCAATAAAGTTACTAAATTTCAAAATTGAATCTTAATACTCAAAAAACTATTCATCAATAAATAGATTTTATACTTTAGAAATAAAGCTAGATTATTGTAAAATACTTTCAACTTAATAATTCAACATTTAAATCTAAACTCACAAATAAAACCACAAAAGTCTAATTAACAATATTTTAAACATGAACAAAACATATAAATCATGTCACCAACACTAATTTATATTATTAAAATCATCATACGCTAGACTATATTTATACCATATCAAACAGCAAGTAAATCCATATACTTTATTTTTAAGCAAATCAACAAAGTAATATGGGGACACAAATTTTACATATTGAAGAGCTATTTAAAGCATTCAAGAACATTCAAATATCACCTCTACTCTACATTTTTATTTTAATAATCTTTACACCACACCAAGCTTTCGCTTATGATGAAGCTAGTATTCAAAAGAAACTATCAGAAGCACCAAACGAAAAAGCAAAAGTATTACTGCTTAACCAAATAGTAGAAATATTGGTAACAAAGCAGCCTGATGATGCTCGTCGTTATGCTAAACAAGCCATTCAATTAGGCACTAAAATTCAAGATAATATAGGAGTTATTCACGCTAAAAGTCTATTGTGTAGTATGGCAGGTTCTGCTTCATCTAATGCAAATAATATACAATATTGTCTAGAGGCTTTAACATTTTATAAACTTGAAAATGATGTAAAAAACCAAGCTACATTAAATAACTACTTGGGTATAGCGTATGACATCAATGGTCAAAAAGATAGTGCACTAAAGTACTTAGAACTTTCCCTACAACAATTTCAATCTATAGATGATAAAGCAGGAATAGGAGAATTGCACCAAAATATTGGTGTCGTGTATAGTTCAAAAGGAGATTATCATCAAGCAATGGATTGGTATATTAAAGGATTAGATATTATTGAACTATACGATATCAAGCATCTA
>CAYLSF010000199.1:0-9000 GCA_964385675.1 uncultured Saprospiraceae bacterium | reverse complement strand
TATTAGGCGAAGGCATTAAAGGTTGTATCATAGAGAAAATTCTACATAAGTTAGGTTCAGAATCAAAAAAATATCCATAATGACATCCTACCAAATCAATTCTATTGTATCAATTATCAGTATCCTGTTGTTATTTCAGCAATTTGCACTTGGTCAAGATTCCCTAAAAACAGGTAGCATTCAAGCGAATCAATTTAAGCTAAACTATATCATTGAAGGCAAAGGGCAACCTGCTATGATCATTGGTAGTTCAATTTATCCCCCTTTGAGTGTAAAATTTGATATAACACAAGAACCTATTGAATCGCAAATTATAATAGACAAATGCTGAAAATATTACGTTTGCTGTTAATTAAAAACCATGCACTACACCAAAAATTAAATAGATAGGTGTAGTACTAAAACCATTTAAAATGAAAAAAATTTTGATTTATTGTAGTCATGTTCTTCTTTTGGGAGCGTGTGGAAGTCAATCCAACACTGATCTAATGGAGAGGAGAAGTGGTCGGTGTTATTAAAGAAGAAGCCTATGAACTTAGAATCAAAGAACTATGCGGAGATTGGGCAAAAGTGGATTATAATGGAACTATCGGTTGGATAAAAGCAAGTTGGTTATGTGGAAATCCATTGGCGACCTGTTCTCAAATATTAACTATAAAATTTGAAATACTGACTACCTCTAGATACTTTCCTTAGATTAGATAGATTAGCCTATATAATTTAAGGAAGTTATCTAAATTTTATATCAAGATTTATTAACCAAAACATGTTTAATCTAAAAAAATACAGGATGAGAAAAACACCAGAATTTATTGAAAATAGAATTAAGTGGAGAGCTTCACAAAATAGTCTCCCCAATAAATATGCATTATTATTTGAAAACTTACCTGATGAAATTAAAATAAAATATACAAGTCAATTTAAAGAAGAAGATAGTGGAAAGATCATCTTACTTTTCACAGACCCAAATAAACGCTGGACGGCGTTAGGAACAAAAATGATAATAGGTTATGATGGTTCTAAGTTAAACGCAGTAAAATTAAACACAATACAAGATGTTACTTCTAAAAATAAAAAGAAGAAGTATGAACTACTGAGGGCAGGGCATAAGAATCTTGAAAAACTCAATAAAAAACTTGAGCATGAACTATCTGTTATAGATATTGATGGAAATGAAACTGTATTTATCACAAATAAAGGAAGCGATATGTTTTCCTTATGGAATATTGTACTTATGATTATAAGGTTGAATAGTTCCCCAAAATAGTTGATAAGAATATATTGAATCACAAATTATAATAGAAAAATCTAATTGGATAAAAAGGTTCAATTAGATTTTTCTATTTTAGGGTTGATAAATGCTGAAAGCATTACATTTGCCGCAAAAACAATTAACTATATCAAGAATCAAATAGAAAATATCAAATTATGAAAATCAAATAACCAATGAAAGTAACAGCCAAACACAATGAACGAATAGCCAAAATGACTTTTGCGTCTGTCTATCCACATTATGTCACCAAAGTCGAGAAAAAAGGTAGAACCAAAGCTGAACTCCATCAAGTCATGGAATGGTTAACAGGATTTGATAAAGCCAAAATACAGGAACTAATTGAAGAAAAAGTCAACTTTGAAACCTTCTTTCAGCAAGCTACTTTACATCCAAATGCTCCTATGATTAAGGGCGTTATTTGTGGTTATCGTATAGAAGAAATTGATAATGATACGACTCGACAAGTTCGATATTTGGATAAATTAGTAGATGAACTAGCAAGGGGCCGTAAGATGGAAAAGATTTTACGGAAAGAGAAGCTTAAGTCATAATAATAGAAAATTTCCTCTTTATCATAGCACTTTAGATTTATGACTTGCCGACAAAGACGAGTCATAAGCCACCCTCTCCTCCTTCTACTAAAACACTCATTGTCAGATCAATATATCAGCATAGTTTCAACTATTGATTTTAAAATTTAAACTACACCTACTGGACAAAAACCATAGAATATTTTGAATCGTCAAAATTATCCATATATTGCACTTCCCCAATATAAATAAAGGATAGATCTCCAAAGAGAGGTTCTATCATTTTTTATAAAGATAATTTATAACAAAATGGCGACTAAAACTAGAATTCAAACAAAGAACACCAAAGTATTCCATGGAAGCAATGACTACAAGTTTACCGATATGATCAATCATGCAGGTAAGGTGATTAGTTTTGTAATGGATGATAAAGGACAAATTTTTTATACTATCCTAAACTTAGATTCTGCGACGAATCAAATAGACCAAAAGGCATGGACACCAATGGATGCATTGCCTTTTCCAAAAGAATTGGCACAAATAGGATACGGTATAGTCGATAATTTTCAAATGCCAAAAAGAGATAATGATAAAACGATATTAACGGACAAACAAATAGAGCGAAAGTATCCTCAAAATAAGTTTTATTCAAGCACGGGAATATTAGGAGCAACAAAGCAATTTCATGTTTATTCTGATGGAAGATTTATTTATTTGTTTCGACAAGCAATTACGGCTACGATGGAAAATAAGTCTATTCTTAATATTGCTTATAAAGATGGTAAAGAACCTCAGCCGATAGTCAACAATACGCTATTAGTTGACCGTTATATCCTTAATGGAACGAGTCTTGTTCTGCCTCGTGAAATTCGATATAAGTACAGTGGAAATAAAATTCGTCCAAAATCGGCCAAAGATATGTTATCGCCTGTTGACCCGGACAAAAAGCCTTTTATAGAACCGACTCAGGAGTTGGCGTTTATCAATAACCTAATTGATGGCGGCTTTTCCATTACACAACTACCGACTAAGGATAATGATATCCGAAAATGGCAAATCTTTCATTATGACAAAGTAAAGAACAAACTTATATCGCACAATGTAAAAGCTGCAAAAAGTGGTTGGTTTGATTTTCAAGATAGTGAGGAATACATACAAGAGTTTTTAGATACCAATAAGGTAGAAAATACACCTACACCAAAACCTAAAGTAAATAAAGAGCAATTACTTAAAGAAATTGTGGGGAAAGTTTTATCCAATCGTGATGGCGACATCAATAACAATATAATTAAAGAATTAAAGAATAATGGAATAAAGGGAACTGATGAAGGAAAATTAAATGCTTGTATAAGACATCTTTATAGACTTAGAGAAGCGGGAACCGAGACTTCTTCTGATAACATTATTCGACTTATCTCAAGCTGTACCGCCTTAGAAAATGATACTAATACTTCGGACAACACAGCTAAAGACAATGATAAGTCATTGTTCGAAAGAATCAAAGCAGAAATTCAATCAACCGAAGATAAAAACGATATTGATAAAAAGGTAGCCACTAAATTTACTTCAAATTTTAAATGCTCTACAAATGAATTAGAGGAGTTTGTCTATTGCCTTCGTACAGGATTAATTAAAGATGAATTTGAAATTAGAAATGCTGCTAAAGCACTTTGTCAAGTAGATAAAGGAATCGCTTCTACCCTTTTCTATCGCAAAGAGAAGATAGCCAATAAATCAGAAAGACGACCTGCTTTGATGTTGGCTTTGGGTGTACATTATCCTGATGCAGTGCATACAGAAACGCAACATCATTATGTAGGTGTTGTCAATTTTACCGTAACAAATGAAGGGCAGTTAAGTCGAATTACAGATAATACGTTGGTACTGGAAAAAATTGATATGAAAGCTGCGGATAAAGGAGATATACACAATAAAATCAATCTAAAAGAAGAGGAAATTAATCGGTTAGTTAAAAAAATTAATGATTTAGTCAATACAAAGAAAACGGAAACTAACCACTTAGCAAAACTTATCGAGGGGGATATTGAACTTTCTCATAACCTTAACAACCATCTTTCAGAAGACTACCGTAAATTTAGAGAAAGTATCGCTTCTGTGAATATTGAAAATCCAAATTTAGAGTCACTCCATCAATTTTATAAACGCATTGAAGGAAGATTAAAGAATGTTTATCCTACAATAACTTCTTTTGCTTATAAAAACTGGCGTTCACACAAGGAAAGTTATGATGGTGAAGCTCGGGATGGTAAGGATTGGTCAAGTACTTTTAATAAGGATTATGGCGACCTCTTGGAATGGCATAAAATTGTCCCTCATCCTCGAAAGAAATCCCGACAGTTAGGATTTTCCGAAAACGAAAAACTTTCCGCCTCAATAGATAATTCGGGAAAACCTATCGAAAAGGGTAGGAAGGTTTATTTTAAACTAATAAAATTAGGCATAGAGGGAAAAATACGCTTTGTACCTTTAAAGAAAACATATACAATACATGTAAAATGTTTTAAGATATCAAAAGATAGACATAATGATATTGATTCTTCAGGGTTGATATATAACAAATCTTTTTCATCTACTTCTACAGAATGGATTAAAATTAGTAAAACTAATTTGTTGGAATTTTCGGTTAACGTAGATGCTAAGACTAATATTAATGATTTAAAAGATTTGTTTCTAATCCATTACTTAGAAGACAAAAAATATCCGTACCATCCGTATCAAAGATCAGGAAGATTAAGACCGAGTGATAATTCCTTCTACTACATCAGTCAGATGCTTAATTACCACAAGAAAATTAAAGAGAGTGCTGAAAAGATTGTTACACTCAACACTCAAATTCAAAAAGATGAAGTAGAACTTGAGAAACTTAAAACAGAACTTAATATACTCGAAAAACAACCCCAAAGCCAAAGCTATCCGTTGATGCACAAAATTGAAAATGCTACACCTATTGCAACAGGCGGTATGCTTAACTTTGCTGACGAAGATATCTCTAAGCCTTTTTTACATGAAGACTCTAATGGAAAAATAGGTTTATATTTTCAAAATGATGACCAATATTTTTCTAACCTTTATTTTAAGCATACAGGCGACTTTGATAAAGCAGATAAAAATAGTTATGGAAGTTGGACACCTACAGAATTAGGACAAGCGGTTTCTTTACCAATAGGTAAAGCTATTTTGAGTACAAGTAATGAAACACATTTAAAACAGCTTCAAACGTCCAAAAAAGGATTATGTATAGAAGCTTGGGTAAAACCTAATGAATCCGTTAAATCTAAGAAAAGACAAATCATTTTAATCTACCGAAATAAGCAGGAGCAAAAAACGGGTACAGAAAACTTTCAAGTATGTATTTTAGGGCAAGGTCATAATCAATATACGTTTTATGCACATTATAACGACTATGAGCTTCATTCTAATATTAAACAACCTTTGGATAAATGGCGACATGTTGCCTTTTCCTATCAACAATATTGGGGCTTATCGTTGAAGAAAAAAACTTATTTAAATTGTGGTAACGATATGTCGCTTTCTTTAGATGACGATTTTTCTATCGAAATCGCATTACAATTAGATTCATTAGATAATTGTATCATTCTTCAAAAAGAAGACGAGTATAAACTGGAACTGAAAGATAACAAATTGGTATTTTCCGATTATCAAGGAAATATTTGGAATGCTGTTTCTGATTTTGAATTAGAAAAGGGTAAACTACAAAAAATAACCATTATAAAAAGTAAGGATAAACCTACTGCAGATGTTAGTCCTGAATATATTTCTAAAATAAATAACGATAAGGGTAATTCCATAAATGATGATTCCTTTGACAAGGATAAACAAAAAGATAAGGGTAAGAAACTACAAAAAGAGTTTAGTTCAATGTTTGCCGCTCACTCTGGAGCCAATACAGATGCTGCCAAAACGCAAAATTATGAACACAAATACTATATCAGTTTTTATAGAGTAGGTGATAAAAAGGATGGTGAAGCTGTAGTAAAAAAGATTGTACCTGCTGCTAATACAAATGAAAATTTACATATTGGTTCAGGAAATTTCTCAGGCATACTTGAAGAAGTTCGTATTTGGAATAGAGCTTTATCCAAAGGTGAAGCTCGCAAACATGATATGCCAACCACAAAAGCAGGATTAGCGGCAAGGTATCGATTTATGGAAGGAGATGGACGAGTGATATATGATGAGACAACAATGAATGATGCGATCATTAAAAGCAATGGCTATTCATGGGTGGATAGCCCAAATAGATCACTAAAGCGTTTCACTATGTTTGTTGACGGGACAGAACAGACGATTATAGTTAAGAAACATGAATTAATAGACAGTCATAATCAATTGGCGATAGGAGGTGCCTTATATTCAGAAAATATTGATGAGTATAATTTCACAGGAGGATTGGAGGAAATCCGAATTTGGAATCAGCCTCGGTCAGAAGAAGAAATCTGTGATAATGCTTTTACTCGCCTAAAAGGAGAAAGAGATAAATTAATAGCGAATTACACTTTTGATAAAACATTAGAAGAAGAAGATAAACTCCTCATTAGGGATGAAGGTCCTTTGGGTATTGACCTCGAAGTGATTACCACTGATGGTAACAATCATAGTTTTTCTCAAGTATTATCAGATGCCCCTATTTCTGATGAAATTCCAAGTATTCGTTCTGTAGTTGGAGAGGTCAAGACAGAATATCATGATACGATTGATGCGATGCCTGCTATTGTGGAATATGGTGATATTCAACATGATATAGATGGCTCACTAAAAGGGGTACTTAAAAAATGCTATGCTTTTATAAAAGATGGCTCTTTAAATTTAGTGACTGGATTTAAGGTCGGTAATCTTTTGACTGAATGGTACGGTCAAGCTCAATTTAATCCTCAAATTATGGGCTTTATTGAAGGTGCACCGCCTGTACCACTTGAAAACTTCCCTTATTCAGAAAAAGATAATGAATATAGTTTTGAAGATAATTCCGTTGAGTTTATACAAGCTGAAGAAGTCAATTATGAGTATTCTACTTCAAAAGAAATAGGCACACACACATCAACCTCTGCTGAAGATCAAACAGGTGCGGAACTTGAAACAGTGTTAGCACCTTTAGGTGTTGGGGTAAGCATAGAAGGAAAAGTACAAGGTGACCAAAATACAGCTTATAACCATAATCTAAATCGCTCAGAAAGCTATTCAAAAGGTAATGGTAAAAACACCAATAAAACCATGAGGGCTTCTTTGGCAGTCGCTGACCTTGAAGACAATAAGAAGTATCTTATGGGCAATACAGGTTATGCCTTAGTAAAATCTAAAACAGCCGATATTTATCATTTAAAGTTGGAGCATAATGGTGAAATAGTCAATACGGTATGGGTACCAAATGAAGATATTCCTGAAGATGTGAATATTATTCCTTTTCCAATGAATCCACTTTATGTAAAGCAAGGAACATTAGATGGTAAATTTAAAGGAGAATATGATCCACACTATAAAGGTAATACAAACAAGCAACGAAGTTATTTTAAACCTAAAGAAGCTTATAAGTTAAAAAAACGAATTGAGCGGGAACAAATGGAGTTGGAGCAATTATATCAACAGTTTGACGTCGCAGATACGAATAATGCTTATGTAGCAGCAGCGACTGTTAGTGGTATCAGTCAATTGCTTGGCGTTATTCCTGCCGCCACATCTATGGCAATATTGAATATTATCAATCAAGCTATGGGTGCTGTTCAACATGCGGTTTATGAAGGAATGGATCTCAAAAAAGAATTATCAAAAATAAAAAGCAAGCGGAATATCGTGAACACTTATGTTTGGACGATTGATGGCGGTTTTTATGAAGATAATACACAAGTATTAGAAAGTACACAAGAGGTTTTTAATAATGGTTGTGATTTTACTGTTGGAGGTGGGATGGGTTATTCATTTGAAGCGGAGGCGGGTATCGCTTTAAATCATAGCTTTAATGTGTCCAATGATAATTCATTAGCCGTTACTCGAACGAAAACCAAAGATTCAAGTACTTCTTGGGAAGTTAATGTCAATCTTAGTTTACCGACTTCTCCTCGTATTGTACAGGATTTTGATGAAAATGGTGCTCCATATTTTAATGATAAGTTGATTGATCCCGGTACGGTTGATGCGTATCGATTTATGACCTTTTTCCTTGAGCCAAGTGCAGAAAACTGTAATGATTTGTTCTCCAAAGTAGTTGATCCAATTTGGCTTTCAAACTTACCCAATGACCCTTATGCAAGGGCATTCAAGCAGATGAAAAATACTGACAAACAACCGTATTGTTGGCGAATTATGCATAGAGTAACTTATGTGAGTCGAATACTTCCAGAAATGAATAAGCCTCAATCTCTTGAACAAAAGATGAAGGTCAATAATATTGGAAGTAATTTTTTGCTCATAAAATTATTGGAACCTTATGTGAATACTAAATTAAGAGCGGCTGATTTTGATCGTCAGGTAAGAAAAGCTATTGACAAATATCTTCCAGAATTTACTGAGTTTAAACAAGAAATTCAGGAGTATATGAGGGATTATTATGGGATTGAGGATTGATTTAAAATCAGTTAAAGGTGGAATATCAAGTATTTCAGCAAACTGGGATTTGACTATTAGCTACCTAAATCCCCCATAAAGGGCAGGGCTGTAAAGTTCTGCCTTCGCACACCCCCTGACCCCCTAAAGGGGGAAATCCGCCCAAATCTAAATAGCTGATTTTCAGCGGGTAGATGCTACTCCTTTAGGAGGCTGGGAGGTAAGTGCAGGCATTTTGCGATAGAACTTTACAGCCTTACCCTAAAAGGGAGACTTTTTTACTCTAATAAGAATCGGTACTATACACCTAAATATGGTGTAAAACAGGTGCATAGCACCGATTCTTGTTGTAATATCGAAATAAGAAATATAATCAAGGTACAGCGTACCGATACTAAAACTATCATGAATATTAGAAAAATTTTAAAATTTCTTGGTATTGGTTTACTCCTTTCACTACTCATTGGAGTTGGCTTATTTTACTATGGTATATCTACTAATGTTGATAAAGGCGATTATGATAAATGGTATGCACCTATTGATGAAAACATTGCTGATTCAGCCGTAACTGTTCAATTTGTAGGCGTCAGTACGATGTTGATTTCTGATGGAGCAACC
>CAYLSF010000198.1:0-9010 GCA_964385675.1 uncultured Saprospiraceae bacterium | reverse complement strand
GAGAAAGAATAGGAGGTTCACGCCTCAAACTAAAATTGCACAAAGACAGAAAGCCCACCTAAAAATTGCCTGTTTCGCAAAATTGAAAATTAAATCATTTAAATATGAAATGGACAAACCTAAGAATGTCTAAAGGTATCTTGATTATTGCTTTGATGATATGTTCAAGTTCAATGATTATGGCTCAACAAACTTCTGTTAGTGGTTCTGTTGTAGATGCAATCACTGGAGAAGTATTACCAGGAACTACAATTATTGTAAAAGGAAAAGTAGTAGGAACTACTTCAGATATTAATGGAGAATTTTTCTTCTCTATCACACTTCCACCACCATTTACCTTAGTTTTTTCTTCATTAGGGTACGAAATTAAGGAAATATCAATTACAGAAGAGTCGCAAGAAATTGAGGTAAGACTAAGAACAGAAGCTTTAATTGAAACACAATTTGTAGTATCGGGTTCTCGCACAGAGGAGTCCGTATTACAATCGCCTGCTGCTATTGGAAAAATCAATGAAACGAATGTCAGTCAATTACCCTCTTTGAACTTTTATCAATCTATAGGGGAATTAGGCGATGCACAGTTATTGTCCAATAGTTTGACGTTTCAATCTTTGAATACTAGAGGATTTGCTAGTACTTCAAACACCCGATTTGTACAATCTATTGACGGAGCAGATAATGCTCCTCCTGGATTAAACTTTGCATTAGGAAATTTTGTAGGGGTTTCAGAATTGGATATAGCGGAAATTGAATTGCGGTCTGGTGCGTCATCGGCTTTGTATGGTCCGAATGCCTTCAATGGTGTTGTCTTTTTAAGTACTAAGAATCCTTTCGATTATACGGGATTGAGTGCTTATGCTAAAAATGGTGTTACCGTACAAGATGCCGCAGGGGTGAATCCATTTGTAGAAGCAGGGATTCGTTATGCAGCCGTGTTAAATGATAATTTGGCATTTAAAATTAATATATCCGCTTTTCAAGGTAAAGATTGGTTTGCTACGGATTATGCTGATGTAGATCAAAATCCCTTAAATCCGGATAAAGGAAGTTTGACTACCAATCCTTCTTACGATGGTGTTAATGTGTATGGCGATGAGATTGCATCAACCTTTGATTTAGATGCTTTGACAGGGCGTCCTGTTGGAACATTAGGCTCAATACATGTGGCTCGCACGGGTTATCGTGAAGAGGATTTAACCAACTATAGTGCGGAAAATATTAAAGCGGATGCTGCGATACATTATAGTATTACAGATGATATTGAACTGATAGGAAGTTACCGTTTTGGAACAGGGCAAACCATGTTTCAAGGAGCGAATCGCTATGTGTTTGATAATTTAGAAATGCACCAAGCCAAAATTGAAGCAAGATCAACTAATTTCTTCTTGAGAGGCTATACGACTTTTGAAAACTCTGCGGACTCTTATGATGCTCGTTTTGCCGCTTGGAATGTCAATCGCTTTTGGAAAAGTGATGCCCAGTGGTTTCAAGAATATTTAGGAGCTTATTTAGGAAATGTAACAGGTATTGATAGTTTTGATCATTTAGCAGCTCGTGCTTTTGCAGATAGAGATCGATTAGAACCTGGTTCGGATGCCTTTGATACAGCATTGGATTCTATAACAAGTTTAGCTGATTTAACGCAAGGTGCGAAATTTTTAGATCGCTCTCGCCTATTTCATGTAGAAGGACAATATGACTTCAAGGATTTTATCCAATTTATGGAGGTTCAAATAGGGGGTAATTATAGAAATTATCAGTTGATTTCTGATGGAACCTTATTTAGTGATGCCAATGGAAGTATTTCGATTCCAGAATATGGGGTCTATCTGCAAGGAAATATCAAATTACTCAACGAGCGATTGAAGATAGGAGGGGCGGTTCGATATGATAAAAATCAAAACTTTGATGGACAGTTTAACCCGAGTGCCTACATTGTTTATTCAGCAGGTCGAAATAAAGAACATAACATTAGAGCGACCTATCAAAATGGATTTAGAAATCCATCGGTTCAAGAGCAGTTTATTGCCTTGAATGTAGGTGTGGCTACTTTATTGGGTGGTGCTACAGATAATGTGAATTCTTTTTCAAGAACCTATAATTATGTAGATGCATTAGGTCAACCGACTTCCGCAAATGTTACGGGTAATGATGTTTATACCAATTCTTATACCGCAAGTTCTGTTCTGCAGTTTGTTCAAACGGCAGATCCTTCTGTTTTGCAGCAATCTACTGTTGATTTTGTACGACCTGAAAAAGTACAAACTTTTGAATTAGGATATCGAGGTGTATTTAACAAAAGATTTTACTTAGATATTGGAGCATATTATAATCAATACAGAGATTTCTTAGGAACTATCAATGCCATACATCCTTTGGTTGGCAATGTGGCAGATGGCAGTGCTATTGCGGATTTGATTGGAGGTAGAACGACGGTTTTCCAGTTATACACAAATGCATCTGAAACGGTACAATCTCAAGGTGTTAATGCGGGATTTGAATATGCGTTAAGTCAAGGTTTCCGCTTATCAGGTAATGTAAATTATGCGGCTTTAGATATCGGAGATGCAGATGCGGATTTGATTCCTGGTTTCAATACACCAGAAATTCGCTT
This sequence comes from uncultured Saprospiraceae bacterium, assembly GCA_964385675.1. GTDB lineage: Bacteria > Bacteroidota > Bacteroidia > Chitinophagales > Saprospiraceae > CAYLSF01. The sequence continues at coordinate 6,396 of CAYLSF010000198.1, read as the reverse complement.
CAATTTGGGCTTTAGTAACAATAATGTTTACAAAGGTTTTGGATTTGCATTCAAATACAATTGGTCCGATGCCTACACTTGGAAATCCACTTTTGGAACAGGAGAAGTAGAGCAATTTGATGTGGTTTCTGCTCAAATTAGTTATAAAATACCTAGTAGTAAAGTCTTATTAAGAATAGGAGGAAATAATATTTTAGGTGGCGAATATCAAACTGCTTTTGGAACAGCAGCAGTAGGTTCTACTTATTTTATTTCACTTTTATTTGATGAACTGGCAGAATTTTAATTTTTAATGGTTGTTAAATGGTTAAAATTATTGAATTGTTAGACGAATATTTGATAACAATCGAACTCCCGATAGCTATCGGGATCAACCATTTAACAATCAGCCCAACCTTAAAAATATTGCAATGATAAAACGGCTACTTATTCTATGTAATATCTTATGCCTCACCATTAATGTAATGGCTCAAACGACCTATGTGACGGGGTCTGTAGTAGATGCAACTACAGGCGAACCGATTGCAGGGGCAACAATTATTGTAAAAGGTAAAGTAATTGGTACGGCATCCGATGCAGCGGGTGAGTTTAGTTTTGGAATTACACTCGAACCGCCTTTTACCCTCGTTTTTTCGATGATTGATTACGATATTCGAGAAGTGAATGTCAATAAACGAGATATGAATGTTACGGTCAACTTACGACCTAAATCTTATATCCCGGAGGAATTTGTAGTTTATGCCTCTCGTTTTGGTGAGTCTGTTTTGACTTCTCCGATTGCCATTGAAAAAATGGATGATCAAGATATTCGAGAAGTTACCGCAACGGATTTTTATGAAGGGACTACTGAACTGAAAGGTGTTATTGCTACTAAAAGTAGTGGTACTTTCACGGCTTTAAACACTAGAGGATTTAATACAACCGCAAATACTCGTTTTGTTCAGTTGATTGATGAGGTAGATAACTCTTTACCAGGATTCAACTTCGCAGTGGGTAATTTATTGGGGGCATCAGAGCTGGATGTTGCAGAAGTAGAATTAATACCGGGTGCGTCATCCGCTTTATATGGTCCAAATGCTTTTACTGGAATTTTATTTACAAACACCAAAAATCCATTTGATTATCAAGGATTGAGTGCGATGGTAAGAAATGGATTTTCTATTCAAGAAGCTGCGGGTACAAACCCTTATGGAGAAGTCGGACTTCGTTGGGCTACCGCTAATGATATTTTAGCGTTTAAGATTAATCTCTCTGCTATGCGAGGTACAGACTGGTATGCCGCCGATTATAGAGATATGAACCCGATGAATAATAGTGATAATCCTGCCCAAAGTCCAGGGTATAATGGAATCAATGTATATGGTGATGAAATCAATCAGACCTTAAATTTTGATTTTATTGCTCAAGAACCTGCCGGAACATTTGGTACGCACACAATTGCTAGAACAGGATATCAAGAACAAGATTTAGTGGATTATGTGATGGAAAGTTATAAAGGAGATGTGGCATTACATGCTAGAGTAGCAGATAATATGGAATTAATAGCATCACATCGAGCAGCTTTAGGTAGCACAATGTATCAAGGCTCTAATAGGTTTTATTTCAAAAATTTAAGCATTAATCAAAGTCGATTAGAATTGAAGGGAAGTAACTTCTTTTTGAGAGGCTATCATACTTGGCAAAATAAAGGAGATGCGTATGATACCCGCTTTGCTGCTATTAATGTTAATGAAATTTGGAAATCAGATAAAAACTGGTTCAATGAATACACGATTGCTTATATCGGTGGAATCACAGGAATAACAGGAGGAGATCACGAGGCGGCAAGAGCCTTTGCGGATAGGGATAGATTAGAACCGGGAACAGATGCCTTCAATGCCGCTTTGGATTCAGTTGTAAATACTATAGGGTTTGAAGATGGGGCGAAAATTGTTGATAAAACGCGCCTTTATCACATTGAAGGTAACTTAGATTTTTCTGAGTTTTTAGAATTTATGGATATTCAAATTGGAGGTAGTTATCGTAACTATACTTTGAATTCTAAAGGAACAATCTTTACAGATGCAGATGGTACTATCAATGTGAATGAATATGGCGTCTATACACAAGGAAAGAAAAAAATCATGGACGATCGCCTAAGTATTAGTTGGGCCTTACGCTATGATAAAAACCAAAACTTTGACGGAATTTTTAGTCCTCGTTTGGCTGCTGTTTATGCTTTAGGAAAAAATAAAGAACATAATGTAAGAGTTTCTTTTCAGACAGGATTTAGAAATCCAACCGTTCAGAATCAGTATATTGGTTTAAACCAAGGATCATTTATATCCTTAGGGGGGACAGAAGATAATTTAAATCGTTTTAGTTTGCCTGTTTCTTATGTGGAGAATGATACCATTGTTAATGATATGGTCATGGGGACAGAAGTTTACGGTAACTCTTACACCAAATCTTCAGTTGACTTATTTAATGCGTCCGCTAATCCAGATGACTTAGCAAGAGCAGATATTGATATTTTACAACCTGAACAGGTGACGACTTTTGAAGTCGGCTATAAAGGATTAATTAATAAACGCCTATATGTTGACTTTACTTACTTCAATAGTGTGTACGATAATCTATTAGGAGTCACCAATGTTGTGCATCCTTTGGTGGGAACAGTTGGAGAATTTTCGGGCGTATTTGATGTTCGATTTGGACGCATACAAGAGTTTCAATTAGTCGTAAATGCAAGAGAACAAGTTCGCACACAAGGCTTGAGTGCGAGTGCAGAATATTTATTACCGAGTGGCTTTATGTTAGCTGCAAATTACAATTACACGCAAATTGCCGAAAACGCTTTGAGCGATGATTTTGTGGCATTTAATATGCCAACCAACACCTATAGTATTTTACTGGAGAATAGAAATGTGTATCGGGGATTTGGCTTTCGGGTTACCCACCGCTTTGTGGATCAGTTTCAATGGTTTTCGACCTTTGGAAACGGTACGATTCCACAAGCAAATATAACCTCAGCTCAAATTACCTACCAAATCCCTGGTACCAAAACTATCTTAAAACTAGGAGGTGTCAATTTGCTCAATCAAGAATACCAAACTGCCATCGGTTCACCGTCTATTGGTGCTCAGTATTACTTTTCGTTGGTCTTTGATGAGTCGTTGTAGAAGGTTTTAGTTGTATTTTAAGGTTTTAAAGGTGCATTCTGATTTAGTTGGAACGATAATCAAGCTGCTGTCAGTACGACTGATTTAGCTAAAGGACTATACAATCTACGATTAGTACAAGAAGATGGTACAGTAGAGATTCGACAGTTGATTAAGCAATAGGGGTATTTAACGTTTAAAAATAGATTAATGGGCTACACGATTCACTGTGTAGCCTAATTTTTTTCTCAAAAAACGCCATTAAAAAATTGCGGTAAATATTGTAAATTGCAATATGGACAATAAACTGCAACGATTACCGGTTACACAATCTAGTTTTGAAAAAATAATTTCAAATCAATTATTGTATGTAGATAAAACCCGACAAATTTTAACTTTACTTAAACAGGGAGATTTTTTATTTCTATCTCGCCCTCGTCGCTTTGGTAAGTCCATGTTGGTTTCTACGCTAAAGGCTTTATTTGAAGGAAAAAAGCATTTATTTAAAGGACTCTATATTGAAGATAAGTGGGAATGGCAAGCATATCCGGTTATTCGTATTGATTTTTCGGCGGTAAGTTATCTTGAAAGTGTAGAGCGTTTTAAAGAGAGTTTAGCTTTTATCTTAAATGATATAGCTTTTGATTACAATTTAACCCTTCATACAGGTGACTACAAAACCTTACTTTGGTCATTAATTAAGCAATTGCATAGAAAGTTTCAACAACCCGTAATTGTACTAATAGATGAATACGACAAGCCAATAACGGATTTTATAGATAATCCTATCAGAGTAGAAGAGCATCGACAAATTTTAAAAGATTTTTATACTACGCTTAAAAGTCAAAACGAATACTTGCATAAAGTATTTATAACAGGCGTTTCTAAATTTGCTAAAATCTCTGTCTTTTCGGGTATGAATAATGCAGAGGATTTAACGCTTAACCCCGAGTTAAATGATGTAGTAGGGCTAACCAAAGAAAATATCCTACAATATTTTGACGCACACCTTTTGGCGTTAGAGCAGAAATTAAATCTTACTAGACAAGAGGCACTAAGTAACATCAAGAAATGGTATAATGGCTATTCTTGGGATGGTACTAATTTTATTTATAATCCTTTTTCAATTGTAAATTTCTTTAAGCGACTAGAGTTTAACAACTTTTGGTATCAATCAGGAACACCTACATTGTTGATTAAACTCATTATGGAGAAAGCTTATGCTGGCACTGCCCCTAAAAGCCCAACCGAATATGAGCAAATTCAGGTCACTCAAACGACGTTTGATAGTGCTGATGTAACCAATATGAATATTGAAGGACTCTTGTTTCAAACAGGCTATTTGACAATTGTACATAAAGATACCTCTAATTTGACCCCTCTTTATATTTTAGATTATCCGAATCACGAAGTCCGTTGGTCATTTATGGCACATATCCTAGAAAATTATGCTCAAATGCCTAGACGGGATATTGAACCAGGGGCTTTACGATTGAAAAATGCCCTTAAAAATGGGAATAAGGAGCTATTTATTAAATTACTGAGAAGCTACTTTGCAACGATTCCCTATCAATTACGACATAAGGCTAATGAGGCATATTATCACTCCTTGTTTCAAATGGTCTTTACTTTGATTGGTATAAAAATGGTTTCTGAACGCTCCACCAATGAAGGCAGAATTGATGGTGTAATTGAATTTAAGGATACCATTTATATCATTGAGTTTAAACATAAACGCATGGGTACATTAACAAATTTAACTAAAAATGCCCTTCAACAAATTAAAACTAAGAACTATGCGCAAGCCTTTGAACATACCAATAAGACGATTCACTTAGTTGGTATTGGTTTTTTAGAAAAAAATAAAAATGAGCAGGGAGAGGTTCTATTGGAAATTGATGCGGAGTGGACATTACATCAATCCATATAAATTTATAGTCAAATGCGTAGATTATTTTTTGCGAAGTCCCTAAATATCATTTTATACAAGCGGAACTTTTTGAATTGTGTATAAATTTAATCTTTCACTTCGCCCTCTCAACTCTACCTCGCCTAATGCCAAAGGATTGAACATTTTATCATCTTCCAAAGCTTTAATTAATTTTTCGGATACCAATAAATCAACCTCATAAGAATTGCAGAGTCCTTGTATTCGGGCAGTTGTATTCAGTACATCACCAGAAAAGATGATCTCTTTTTTGATCACTCCAATTTCACCCGTTGTAACTTTTCCATAATGAATCCCAGCTTTAAAGGTTGGAATAAGTCCATATTTGGATTGGTATTTTGTTGCTTGATGTTGAAGGTTTTCTTTCATGGCAAAGAAGCAATTCAGCGAATGATTGGCAAAGCCTCTTTTGAGTTTCCAAGTTATGATAACTTCATCCCCAACATATTGGTAAATTTCCCCTCCATATTGAATAATAGTATCTGATAAATCGACATAATATTCCTTTAACATGGTAAAATACTGCACATGACCCAATTGTTCTGCAAAAGCAGTGGAAGACTTCATATCCAAAAACATGAAAACTCTCTCTTCTTCAAGGGGTTGATGATATTTTCCTGTAAAAAAATTCAGTAATACAGCCTGACCAATATTATCGCTTACTTCCGCATAAAATAAACAGAATAGAACTGATAAGGTAAAATAGATAATGATACTCCAAAAAGATAGGCTAGAGGGAAATAAAGTTAAGATATTCCATATAGATCTGTCCAATAGATTTTCCTCAAATTCAAGTACATTAACCGTAATGATAATGATTAAAGTTGCAGCTATGGTCGTTAATAGATAGATAATAGATTTTAAAACTATTTTCTTAAAAAAACTTCTGGCTTGAAACCATCTATTCACATAAAACACTTCTAAGACTCCAACGGTTAACCCCGCTAACATGGATACTATTGCTGGAATAACTAATTGAAAAGCGTAAGGATTACCCGTAGAAGGATAAAAAGGATGATTACCCAAAATTCCCTTTTCCAAAAATGAATAGACAATACTAAAGATAAAGGGAATCAGCCCAAAAGGGATGAGTTGTAATAAAATTCTTTTGTTCTTAAAAGACAGCATATTTTTACTTAACAGGTACGATAATCGACTTTCGACCAACGACTTTCGATTATTCTACCAATATATATTTATGATATTATAAACATATATTGATAGAATATCAAGTTTCATAGGTATTGGTTACTATTTATTAAAATGTTATCACTTTCTCATCATGGTACTAGTAATCGGAAGAGCGTG
>CAYLSF010000197.1:0-9011 GCA_964385675.1 uncultured Saprospiraceae bacterium | reverse complement strand
TAAAAGAACATATCAATTCAGATAATAATATTAAAAAAGTACAACATAGGAATTTTCAAAATCGGTTAGCGATACGATTACAAGACTTTATTAAAGAAGAATTGAAGTCATTAGAGGAAAACTTATATCATTCAGTAATTAATACAAGTCATCAAGAATACCCGAGCCCTAAAACAATAGAACGAGCTTTTGTTACCAACAAAAGAATCTCGGAAAAATTATTTGACATCTGCGGTTGGTACGTGTATGAAAAAAACTGGAAAACAGAACGCCCAAAGTTTATCAATACCAATGAAAATTCCCCCTCTGAAAAACCCAAAACACAAGATAAAAACACCTTCGAGCAAGAAGAGATAACGTTGGTGGAGATAAACGAAACCTCATTTTCAAAAGAAGCTGTAGAAAAACTATTAAGAACCAATCAAATAGAAGACGCTTTAAAATTACTTGAACCCTATGTAAAAGAGCATAAGCCTAAGGCTTTAAATACTATTGCGAGTTTTTATTCGACCTTAACCACAATAGAACAAGAACAAATGGATGGAGAACTCAATCGAGAAGACGCTAACGTAGCATATCAGCGATTGAAAAAACGGATTCGAATGTTATTGAAGAAACTTTAGTAGATTTTAAACTTGATTTCGATAACTTAAATATCTTAATCGAATCAGGTACAGCACCAAAAGAAGAAATTATAGAATTATTGATGGATATATCAAGATTATATCAACTAAAAGGAGGAAGTGGAATAATTTATCAAATAGAAGGTGTGTCCACTAAAAACTATATGACTATGAACTATAATTACTATGGAGAAGGACAGCTTCAAAAATATAATGGGTATCTTTCAAAATCAATAGTAAGGAAATATCCAAGTGGAAAAAATTCATCAATTTCCTCTTGCCGTGGTTTGCTAACCAAAGGGATTTGGGTAGTCAATACCTCGAAGCTAAAGTAGAGAAAGAAAACTAGAAGTCGAGAAAATAGCTACTGAAACTCCGCTACTAAAAATAAAGGCAGAAAAAGATATGGGAGAAATCATAGATGTCGTTGCTCGAAAAGAAGAACAGTTATCACAACAAGTCAATATAGATGATATTTCAGAAGAGGATTTGAAGGAAGAAATTGAAGCACTTCAAGAAAAAATACGCTTGATGTATTTAAAATATGGTCTAAAAATCTCAATAACTACAGATAAAAGCGATAAAATCCTCAATATATCAAGTGATAACTCTATTGAAAAATAATTTATTCGTTATAGTTTTAAATACTTAAAAATGGGAAAACAAAAACGGTTGGAAGTAGATAATAGGTTCATTCAAGCTTTACAAGAGAAATTTGAAGAGGAAAAACCAAAACTTAAAAGCGTTCTCACTAAATATACTTGGAAAAAACAATTAGCCTATCTACTCAATGATTTCATTCAAAAAGAATTAGCAGATTTAGATATTGATTTACACGACAGAGTATTCCACAAAGAAAATAACGAATGGCCTGGTTATAGGACTATTGAAAGAATGATGGTAACAGATAAGAAGGCTATTCTTGACTTAATACAGGTTTGTGGTTGGTATATCTTTGGTGTAGAATGGGTAAATCAGCGTCATCAGTTTTCATTTGTAGGAGTAGTGAATGAAGAGACAGGAGTAAATAACTCAACAGATGAAACTGATAAAGAAAAATACCTAATCAATAAAGAAAATGTAAAAGCAACCAAGTTTAGAGCAGGCAAAAATATTGAAGCTACAATAAATGATACTAACAATAACATCAAAATGGATGATTGGATAGCAGGAGGAACGATTAGTATTAAAATCAATGAGGATTAGATGAAAGATACCAATATAGGCATTTTACAATATATCAAAAGTGGACAGATAGCCATTGATATTGAAATCTCAAATATTAAAGCTAATCGTGATATTAATGTAAGAATTAAAAAATTCTTGATGAATTCTCCAGATTATCAAAAATTATTTGGAGAAATCGAAAGAAAGAAGAAACAGCTTAATCAAGCTACTGAAAGTGCTAGAAAACAACATTTATCCCAAGAACTGAATAATCTATTAGCACTCGAAAAAGCATTCAAAGTTGATGTTTTACATTTAGCAGGTGTTTTTTCTAAATTAGAAATTAGGACAGAGCGTTTACGTCAAGCTATGAAACTGTTTGATGCAGGTCGTTTTAAAGAGGCTGATGCGATTTTGGCGGAAGAGGATTTGTATAATGACCAATTTAATTTGTTAATATTAGTAGATTACTGGGAGGCAAAACAAGATAGTTTATTACATGTGGTTTTTAATCAATAATTAAATGCAAAAAAAAATATACATTGAAGAGTTAAATGAACTGTATAATGTCAGTAAGACTTTTTTTAAAGTGATTACTGACAAAGTAGAGCTTGACTTAGCGATAAAACAACTCGAAAGTGACAGAGATATTCATCTAGAGTTATTGCAATTCATTTACAAAACAGATTATTTCCCTCAACTGGAAAATAAACTTCTAGTTCAAAGACAGTTATTGGCAAGGACTGATAATTCACAAAAACGATTAAATATTCTAAAAACAATCGCTTTGATTGAAGAAGAAATCAGAACATATAAAATCAATGTACTCACTACTTCATATTCACTCTTACAAGTTCCTAAGTCTGATAAAATAGAGGAAGTCAGGACTTATTTTTTTTCAGGTCAAATAACTGAAGCACTAAACACATTAGAAACAGAAAAGTTAGAAAGTGTTAGACATCATTTATTAGAACTCGAATTAGTTAGCCAAACACTAGATAATATTTATGAAAGATTAGTGGACAATGCTTTTGAATTTTTAGCTAAAGGTCAACTCACTATTTTGAATTTAGATATTATCGAACCAGAGGATAGGTTTCAGAAGTCAGTAGCTTTCTTCGAACAAGGAGTTATCTCAATTGAGAAATCTAGGCACATTGACTATGAAGGTGATTATAAAGAAAATTATGCTTTCTTTCTGCTTCAACAAAAAGCATTTAATCAAGCTATTCCCTATGCAGAACGAGTAGCTGACATTAGAAAGTCAGTTCCGAAGCCACACGATGAAGAAGATATAATCGAAATAGGAACGGCATTGAACAAATTAGGAAGTATATTTTGGAATAAAAAAGATTTTGTTTGCGCAGAAAGTAATTGGATTGAAGCTTTAAGCTATTATTCGAATTTAGAAATTAAGGAAAGTAATTTACTATACCTTGCTATTATAAGTAATAACCTAGGCACTTTATTTAAAGACACCAATACCTTTGATAAATCTGAACATTATTATCTTGAAGCATTAAAGACATGGGAAAAGTTAGTTGTCATTGATGAAAATTTGTATGAGAAAGATTTAGCAATGACATTAGATAATATTAGTCTTTTGTATCAACTTATTGGGCGTTTAGATGAAGCAGAAAATAATCATCAAAAAGCTCTATCTATTCGGGAACGTTTAGCTAAAAATAAACATCCAAAGGATATAGCTTACTTCGGAGATAATTTAACAAATCTCGGGTTATTGTTGATGGAAAAAAAGGACTTAATAAGAGCAAAAGAACTAATTCATCAAGCTCTGAATAACTATGAACTAATAGAAAAAAACAATCCAAGAGCCTATTTGCCCAAAATAGCTTTTACCAAGAATAATTTATTGATTTTATATTCATCCATTAAACGATTTGAAGAAGCTATCCAGTTCGGAGAGGAGAGTTTAAAAATTTATACTAATCTATCTATTGAACAACCGACAGCCTATCGTTCATACTACGCTAAACTTTTATGTAATCTTGCTAATACTTACAATAATGTAAAGCAATTTGAAAAAGCCGATACGATGTATCATGAAGCGCTAAGTATTTTCGAAATATTATCAAAAGAAAATGAGAGAGCTTATCAAAACGAAATTGCCTCCACCTTATATACTATTGCAAGTAATTATGGAGAATGGAATCGCTTACATCTTGCTGAAGAGTACTGTGAAAAAGCATTAGATATATACAAAGCAATAGAAAACCAATATACCTCTCAAAAAAACATAAAAGAGAAAGCAGCAGTACTGAATGGTTTATCTGTCATTTATAGAGATAAATCCGACCTCACCAAAGCTAAGATAGTTGGATTAGAAGCGCTAGAGATTTATAAAAGCTTATCAGAACACTATGCTGTTTACTATAGAGATGACCTTTCAATGACCTTAAACAATCTAGGTATTCTCTATACACAGATGAACCAGTTTAATGAGGCAGAAAAGTATTTTGAAGAGGCATTAAATATTAGGAGAACACTATTTCAGGAAAATGAAGAGCGATATGCTTTTTACCTTTTACGTTCGTTAAATGATTATGGTGACTATTTCAACAATAGACAAAATTTTGGCGAAGCGAGAAAGTACTATGAAGATGCAGTATCGATTGGTCGCAAGTTAGTTTCCTCTAATTCAGAAGCTTTTACGAGTATGCTTGCCCAATCCCTAAATGATTTAGGAACATTACAATTTGAAATAAAGCAATTTGTCAAAGCAGAGCAAAACTACCTTGAAGTGTTAAAACTCATCAATGAACTGATTAAAATAAATGAAGATGCTTTTTTACCTAAGCTAGCAGCAATACAAAACAATCTTGCAATGCTCTATGATGAAATTGGAGCGCTAAGGCTTGCAATAGAACACTACTCCAATTCACTGAATATCCTTGAAAATCTATCTACCCAATATCCTGATTATTATTCACATGACCTTGCCAATGTATCAGCAAATACTGCTATGTCATACAGTAGTTTAGGTGAATATGATAAAGCAATACCTCTTTTTGATAATGCCATATCTATTTTTCGAGCATTAGTAAAAAAAGGAGATTCCGCATTTTTACCAGATTTATCTAATGCACTTAATAGTAAAGGGCACTTATATTTTGCCCAACAAAACTTTCGTTTATCCATTCCATTGTACGAGGAGGCATTACAAATTAACCGAAGATTGGTTGTTCAAAATGCGGATAATTTTTCAGAAGACTTAGCTACAGTACTCAACAATCTCGGAATAGCTTATCATCCTGATGAAATGAGTAAGGCTGAAAATTATTTATTAGAAGCGTTAAAAATTCGAAGAGTACTTGCCTCATCTTATCCTGCTGTCTATTTATATCAGGTTGCCACTACTTTAAATAATTTAGGATTGGTGTATTATTCCCAGAGAGAATGGCAAAAATCACAATTATACCATGAAGAAGCTCTTGCAATTCGACAAGAATTAATCAAAGAACAACCACAACTCTATTCGGATTTAGCTATGTCATTTTTTAATTTAGGCGTACTTCTAAGCGAAATCAGTCAGTATCAAAGGGCGGAAAAAATGTATAAAAATGCCGTATACATATATGAGGAGTTAGTCAAAAAAGAAGGTTCACAATTTCTACCTAATGTCGCTGGAGGCTACAAGAACTTAGGAATTTTATATCGAAATATGAATAAGTTTAAGAAAAGTGAACGTGCCTATCAAACCTCTATTCAATTATATCAAATTCTCGGAAAAAAATATCCAATTACTTTTTTACCTCAATTGGCAAGTATACATCGCAGTCTCGGTAATTTGTATCAAAACAAACGTAAATGGAAATCAGCGGAGAAGCAATTTCTAAAAGAATTAACAGTAGATGAGCAGTTATATGTGATACAGCCAAAAGATTTTCTTCACAACATAACTATAGATATGGTCAATTTGAGTATTTTTTACTTTCAACATTTAAGTGATAAAAAAAATGCGCTCTTATACGCTAAAAAAGCAATACAGTTATTTTTAGAATTAGAAGATAGAGGTTTATTTCAACAACTAACAGATGCCATATATCAAGTAGTAGATGGATTAGGACTAAGTCTTCAAGATTTATTTAGTGAAGCTGGACTAGAAATATCTATAGTTGTAAAAGAAGAATAAAATATCATTTTTTATCATTAAGGTTCAATATTCCACTTTTCCAAAATTTCATACGCTGACTGCAAAGCTTCTTCAAATTCTTTCTTGTCAAAACGTTCAAGTGTCTCAATGGCTTCATGTAATAACAGGATTGATTTTTCTCTCTCTGAGATATTTTCTTGATACATCAAAGCCAAATTAATTTGTGTTCTAGCTAAATAGGGTAAGTAAATTTTTGGATTTTTTACACTTAAACTTTGATAAATTTCTATGCACTCATTAAAATAATTCTCAGCATTTTGAAATGATTGAATGTCTTGATTTAGTTTGGCTAAAATAAAATATATGCCTACTATCTCTGATGAATAAATTTCAAAATTTTGAATCAAAGAACTTATCGAAAAGTGGCTCAATTAGTTAGCCAACTTATTATGTACACTTACCCTTGTTAAATTATAGCTCTTATTTCTATCGCTTTTTTAAACATCTTTATTTAGGATTGAATAGTTATGACTCCACGTAAGTCAATCCTTCTTGATTCGCCCAATCTAAGATTTTATCTAATAAATCATTTGTCGCCAAAGCATTATATTTCATTTTAGCCTGAACGATTTCATGCTTTTGATTTACCTCTATAGTAACCAAAGGTTGCCAAGTTAAATCTTCTTGTTGCATTCGTAAAGACCAAATTGAGCATGCTCCATTAATACAATCGTGTGTGTAGGAACGAACACAATGTGCCATAGTACGACTTTCTTCATCTAAGGCTAGTTGATTATTCAATTGAAAAATAGCATACCAACTATTCTTTTCTAATAAATTCCATTCTTGATAACTAGCTCCTTCCCAAGTAAGTTGTTCATAGGCTACTCTACGAGCATGTTGCTCTGCTAATGCTTGACGTTCCATATCAGCATAATAAGCAGCAGCTAAACGTTGCGTGGATTTTAAGGTACGCCCCCGCAGCGTAAAGTTTTCAATATCTGCTACACCATGTGCGATATATCCTAGCAATTCTTGTTTTTTATCCCTTTGCAATAAGATAAAATTCCATTGAATTAATTTCTCAATGTAAGGCTTCCATTTTTTAATAGCTGCATTAACATCATTACCAATCGCAAAGTGAGTGGTTATCCATTTATGAAAATCTACAGATTGCCCTTTGGATTTAAGAAAACTATAGAATAACATATTCGAAATCACATTCGCTTGGTTTCTTCTATTGACTAAAAAATATAAATACTCCTCAACAGAAAAATTAATAAATGTATGCGCCATTTTTTTAGAAATCGTATGCCATAGACCTCTTATATTACATCCTTTCGCTAAATGAATAATTAATTCACTAGGGATAATCGGATTTTTTTGAGCAATGTCTATCCATATAAAACTAGGTAGATATTGAATAATTTGCTCAAAAGAGTATTCTTTTAATCCATTCCAATAGTTATAAGAACCATTTTTGAAAAATTGGAATTTGGGTTTAGAATGTATGATCCAGCATTTGAACCAAACCCATATTAAACGAATACGAATTCGTTGTTTACTATCCGTAATATGATTGCCAAAGCGTCCATTACCTTTTTCAAATTTTGCATAAAACAATGGATAGACTGTTGTTAAAAATTCACCCACTAGTTCCGCAGATTGAGTACGCTTAATCGTATCATATTTTAAAATATATTTAGCGATAGTTAAAGCGTAATCTGCTTGAGATGGAGAAAGATGAGGAAACTGTTCTAATAAATGAGTGAGCCATTTAAAGATTCGTTTTGCTTCCTTTTTATAAAGATATTCTTGCAATCTATTATCTGAAAATCTACCTTGATATTGCTGTACAAAAGCTTTGGGATAAGCTATTTTTTGTTGAGTACGCAACGTACTACGAGTTTTCATAAGAAAGTGATTTGTAGGGGATTAAAATCACTCTCCTAAGGTTGGGGGTGTTTTAATCCACTAATGAATATGATGAAATCATTTGTCGAAATTTTGAATTTTGAATTTGTTTTAAATGCATTACATGACGGATTTTTTAATTGGTTAATAATAACAATCATACAACCTCTATGTATAAAAGGATAGTTCCATAAAAAGTTGGTTATTTTTTAAACTGTAATTATTTAGCTAGTCTTTTACAAGGTTTAAACAGGTGTATAACTGATTGTCATGCTTTAATTTTTGACTTAATTAATAGGCTTTTTACAGCATAAGCCTAAAGTAATTAGCTAATTACTAGCCACTAACAAACTAATCACTAATCATTTAATCCCAATCAAAATCATCTTCCTCTTCTTCTTCTAAAATTTCTTTAACCCGTCCAACTTCTCCAGAGGTTAACATGACTTTGATACCATGCGGGTGAAAAGCGGATTTGGTCAATATTCTCTTGATAATTCCTTCTGTTAATTCCCCTGTACGCTGATGTTGTTTTTTGACAATTTCTACCAATTGTCCAATTTGTATATGTTGACGTTTTCTATTGTCTAAACTCATGATGCGATATTTATAGTGTTAGAGTCATCAGGTGAGTAAGAGGTTGAGAAAGTATGGTTTATCCTTAGATTTAATAAGACTTAGCATACTCATCTGGTGACTATCATGCTTTTCGCAAAACAATCATTTTTATTTAACCACAAAAATAGATATTTAAAATTGCAGAACCATTGAAAGCCTTTACCTTTGCAGTTGATTTGATCATAAAAAGCGTAAAATTGAATTTAAAAGCAATTCTAAAACTTATTCGGGTACATCAATGGATCAAAAATCTATTGGTCTTCACCCCTATATTCTTTGCAGGGCAATTTCAAAATATGGCACTTTTACAACAGGTGTTTTTCGCATTTTTGGCGTTTTGTTTTGTTGCCAGTAGTGTTTATGTGCTGAATGATTATTTTGATATTGAAAAAGATAAATTACATCCAACTAAGAAAAATCGCCCATTAGCGAGCGGTGTGATCACAAAATTCGTGACTGCCGCCATGTGATCGAACTTGTCCGACCAGATGCCGCCAATCAGCCCCAGCATCGACAGCATACAGGCCGCCATGAAGGCGAAATAGAGAATCACGCCGGCGTCGTGGATCTTGACC
>CAYLSF010000196.1:0-9046 GCA_964385675.1 uncultured Saprospiraceae bacterium | reverse complement strand
CTCAAATCATCGTTATCATTACTGATAAAAGCGTGGAAATTATCCGCAAAAGCTAATTGTGTTGCTCCATTTAGAAACGTACTGTAACGACGATTTAACTGAAATCCAGCTTTATCAGCAGGGATAGCTAAGAATGTAAATACATTTTCAGGCGTTACATTTTGACCAAATCCAGCCCCCACATTTCCATCTTGAAGCGTAAACGCCCCACTACTGATGACAGCATCCGCATAATCTCTTGCCGCAACATAATTTTTATATTCAAAATTTACTCTCGCTAATACTGCTCGTACGGCATGAATATTCGCTCGGTCATTGTTATTGACAACATTGCTCATCAATGTCTCTGCTTGTTGTAAATCCGCTAAAACTTGTGCTTTTATTCCATCAATTGAAGCACGAGCAGGTTTATCATCAGGCGTAATCGGCTCGGTAACTAGCGGAACAGATAAGCCATTACTAGGCTGTGCCCAAAAGCGATTTAATACAAAATACATTAGTCCCCTCAAGAAGTGAATTTCACCCGTTAAATCTTCTTTGCGATCTTGTTCGGCTTGATTTTCAGGTTGAAAGTCATTTAAAGCCACTAGCATATTATTACATTGACTAATGCCTTGATAGGACATCTCCCACACATAATTTCCAATCTCTGCTATGTCCGTCCAGCTTTCATGTCGTAACGCATCTTGATAATTAGAATTAGATAAAGTATTGATTTCTTGCACATTATTCGCAAAACATTCAGGGAAAATATATTGACGCTCCACCCAATCGCTATGAATTAAACTATAAACGCCATTAATACCTGCATCTACACCATCTAAATTTTCAAACGCCACTGCTCCTGCAAGACTTGTTTCTGGTTTTAGATTTAAAAAATCATCACAAGCTGTAAATTGAAAAGCTATGATGAATAATATGATATATCTCATGGTTAATTTTGAATTTTGAATGTGTAATTTTGAATGGATAAAATTATTCATTCAAAATTAAAAGCCGAAGTTTACTCCTAATACAACTGATTTTGCTTGTGGTGAAGGTAACCAAGATTTACTTTGCCCTGCATTACCTGACTCATCTCTGTTATATTCTGGATCCCAACCCTCATAACTTGTAAAGGTGAGTAAATTTGTACCTCTTACAAATACTCTTGCATTATCTATTTTCCATTTATTTAAAATAGCTTTTCCAAAATTATAACTTAAAGTTACATCTTTCAAGCGAACAAAATCGGCATCGTATAAGTAGCGACTAGAGGCTACTTGACGCGCACCACTCCATGTTAAGCGTTGCATTTGAGTGACATCACCAGGATTTTGCCAGCGCGTTGTTGCATTTGCTAACATTGTCCAATCATAGCCAAATCCACGATATTGAAACATTTGCTCGGCATTATCTATCTGATGTCCTAAAGCAAAAGTGAATAAGAAACTGAAATCAAAGTTTTTATAAGAGAGATTATTGGTTAAACCACCTGTCCAAAATGGATAAGCATTCCCCATAAAGACTCTATCTGCATTGCTGTAAATGTTAGTCGTTTCCCCAAATTGATTGATGTATAACTCATCTCCGCCGCGCACTTGAATATCCATTGGACTTCCCGTACCTGGGTCAGTTACAGTCAAAATCATATCTGATGCAGCAATTCCAGCAAAAGGTACAGTGTAAGGTGTACTGACGGCATAACCTTCTCCTACAGGGCCCGCAGCCCCTAAAACGGCTGGGATTAAGATATCACTATCGCCTAAGTCTAGAACTTTATTGCGGTTGTAACTAATATTAAACGTAGTATTCCATGTTAACTTACCCCCTGATAAATTATAAGAAGTTAGGGATAATTCAACCCCTTCATTTTCTAATGTACCTGCATTGATAACTGTACGATTTGTACCCGTCAAACTTGATACATTCGCCTCAATCAAAAGGTCTTCTGTATATTTATAATAATAATCTACACTTCCTTGAATTCGACCTTCCCATAATCCAAAATCAATACCACCATTGTATTGTGTTGTCGTTTCCCAACCTAAGTTTGGGTTATCTATTTTTGAAACTGTTAATCCTGCTCTATCTACATACGTATTTGTGGTATAAGCTCCAAAATATTCATAATTTCCAATCTCTGCATTTCCTGTAATACCTGCCCCTCCACGAAGTTTTAAATACGTTAATACGTTATTATCCGCTAAAAAAGGTTCTTCTGAAAGGATATACCCTAAAGATGCTGCTGGAAATGTTCCCCATCGAGAACCATTACCAAATCTTGATGAACCATCTCGCCTTGCACTAATAGAAACTAAAAATTTATCATCGTAACGATAATTTAAACGGGCTAAACCCGATAAAAAGCTAAATTCAGAAACAGAAACAGTCGCTGTTTTTACACTTGCATTTGTAGGATTCGTTAAGGCAGGGTTAGCAAATTCAGAACCATTGATAGTGTTTGCGAAAAAGGAATTCTTAGTTGCATTAAAACCAATCATGGCTTCCAAATGATGTTTTTCACTAAAATCAATGCTATAATTTAAAATATTATTGGTATTCCAATTTTCATTTTCGCCTACAATAGCCGTTGCAATCGCATCAGGACGAATGACTGCGGAACGGTAATACTGTTCCTTATTATAAACATTATTGATACCAAACTCCGAGCGGAACGATAAACCCTTAGCAATATCAATTTGAGCATAAACATTTCCTAAAATAGAAATTGTTCGTTGATTCATGTCTGTTTCATTGATTTCAGCAACAGGGTTTAGCCCACTTTCTGCATTAAAATACGTGCCATCATCATTAAGAATTGGCCAGAAGGGTAAGGCTTGACTCTGTGCGATTCCTAATCCTCCTGCCCACGCTACAGGAACTAATATCCTATTGACACTTGTAAAAGCGGTTCTTGTTCCAATTTTTATTTTATCACTAACTTGATGCTCTAAATTGATACGAGCGTTGTAGCGTCTAAAGTCATTTCCTACTAAGATTCCTTTTTCATCTCTAAATGTTCCACCGATATAGAAAGTCGTTTTAGCTGTACCACCCGATACCGAAACATTTGCCTCTTGTACCATACCTTGTCGAAGCATCTGATCTATCCAATTCGTATTCGTTGCTTGTGCTTTTTCACGAGTTAAGCCATCGGGTAGAATAGTATTCCAAAATTTCTCATAATCATTATCAATACTGTAACGATCATCATTCCAAGCTACATTATCATTTTGATCATCATTATAAGAATTTGTCCAAGCTTCTTGTGCTAATTCTAAGTAGGAGCTACCATCTAACATTTCAATGCGGTTAGTTGCCTCTGTAATCCCAGAATAATAACCAACATTAAATTTAGTTTTACCTTCTTTACCACTTTTAGTCGTAATTAAAACTACTCCATTTGCACCTCTTGAACCATATATAGCCGTTGCTGAAGCATCTTTCAAAATCTCAATGGACTCAATATCGGATGGATTAATTTGTTGCAAGGCATTAGATTCACTTGCCGTAGCCAACTGCCATCCACTTGCATTATTTGTTGTAAAGTTTCCAGAAACAATTGGAATGCCATCTACCACATACAACGGTTCACTACTTGCTTGAATAGAAGAAGTACCCCGTACTCGAATTGTTACGGATGCTCCTGCTGAACCGTCAGAAGTTGTCACCTGTACCCCCGCAGCTTGTCCCTGTAAGGCAGCATCTACCGTACTGATAGGACGATTTGCCAAAACCTCTCCATCTACTTTAGATAAAGCACCTGTTACAAATCGTTTTTGTGAAGTACCAAAACCAACGACCACCACCTCATCTAATTTTTGCAGGTCATCGGATAATACAACATTAATAACCGTTTGCTCTCCAACGGCTATTTCTTTTGACGTATATCCCAAATACGAAAAGACCAAAATATCTTCTGCAGAGGCTTCAACTGTGAAATTACCTTCAAAATCCGCAGAACGTCCTTGACCTGTTCCTTTAATTTGGACAGTAGCTCCAATTAATGGCTCGTTTGAACTATCCGTAATCTTTCCTGTAATAGTTTTTGTTTGTGCAAAACAATAAGAGGAGAGTAATACTGCACCAATTATAAAAACGAATTTAGTTAGGTAAAGTCTCATCATATCCTTGATTTTGATTTGGTCAATAAATACGCATTTTGAATGGAGAATTTTGAACTTTAAATGTATCAACTGAAAGATACAGTCAAAATTCAAAATTCATCCTTTAAAATGATTTCTTATAATACAATTAATTTCTTTGTCAATTTTGCCCCTTGTGCGTTTACCAAAGTTACAAAATATAATCCTTGTTGTAAGTCTGTTTTGTTCAATTCTACGACATTAGATTGAATATTTGGAATTTGTCTAACCAACTGCCCCGTGATATTTGTTATATATAAACTAATGTCTTCATTATCAGGGTTAGCAATTTGAATACGTGTATTATCCGTCATTGGGTTCGGGGCAAACTCCATAGAAGCGGTGATAGTAGGTACTTCATTAGTATTAACTGTAAAGTCAGTGCAGCTATTAAAAATAAAATTATATCTCGTATGTTTGGTTATGGTCATTACACGAGTAAAATTACCAAAGCCATCTACAATTGCACAACTTGTATCTAAATTAGAACCCGCTAATCCTTCACGACCTACATCCCAAGTCGGATCATTCATAAATGCATATTCATACATCCCTACGGGAATACGAACAGAAGTCGTATATATTAAATCATTATCATCGTCCATCAACTGATGTGTAAATGTCCAGTTAGTTGTAGGATTACTTGCGTCAACAGCTTGAAAATCACCCACAATCATAATACTATCTTCGATAGTTGATTCATTGCTCATATCGACATTAAAAACAACTTTTTTCTCATTAATTTGTAATGGTGTACAAGAATTGAAAACATAACCAATAATAGTATCTGAAGTAATCGTCATGACACGATTAAATTGCCCGAAACCATTTACAATTGCACAACTTGTATCCAATCCTTGATCTTCTTGATTATTCCAATCGTTACCATTTACGCCTGTAAACTCATACATACCTGCAGGTAACATTAATTCAAGTTCATAGACTAAGTCTCCATCAGGGTCTTGCATAATGTGTCCATCCAATGTCCATTCCGCCTGTGGATTTAATAAATCATCATCTTGATAATTTCCAGGTAATAAAATACTATCTGCTACAACAGAAGGCTCATTGCTTAAATCTAAAATGTATGTAACGCTGTAATACTGAGCCGTAGCGAATACAGACACACACATGAATAACAATAATGTGTAAAGCTTTTTCATAATTTGAATTTTAAAAAATTAAGAATTGCATGAAGCCTTGATTAGGAATTTATGTCATGCTCTACAAATGTATTGAATTCAGATTTCTAATAAATTTGAAGACCTTTATAATAAGGGTTACAAAAGCGTTACAGTAAAAGGTAAGACATCGCTTAAATGAATCCAAAAAAGGACTCTAGTGTATATTAGAACCTTTTTTGAATTATTACAGGAGAACTGATATTGGGATTATTACTCTTCTTCTTCCCAGAATTGCTGATATAATTCTCCCTTAAAAGCATCATTAATACCTACATTATTAGGCAATTGCATAAAGGACATTTGAGACATAATTACCCCTACATATCTCCGCTTAGTATCAATCCAAAAGTGTGTGCCTTCATAGCCGCCACCTGTCCATAGTCCACCTTCTCCAAATTTTAATGTTTTCAAAGTATCTCCTGTAATCCAGAGGTTATAACCGTTAAACCCCCAAGGATTATCCAATTGTGTTTGGGGCGAAGATAATTCTACAATTGTTGCTTCATCCAAAAAACGATATCCATTTAGTTTTCCTCTTTGCAGTAGCATTCTAGCAAAATCTGCATAACCATCTGCTGTACCTAACATTCCTTCACCCCCTAAATACAAGGCATGAGTAGGCTCATAGTCAGGAACATGTTCTCCAAATATATCCAATTCTCCATCATGTGCTAATCTTAATATGCTATCCTTTCCAGAAGTTCGAGGTAATAAAGTAACACCTTTGGGCAAACCATATTGTAAGCCTTTTATTTTCATCGGGGTTGTTACTCGTTCCATTACTAACTGTTTGAGGCTTTTACCTGTTGCTCGTTCTGCGACCATACCTAAAATAGTGGTATTAATCCCATAAAAATGTTCATATCCAGGCTGTTGAATTAAGGGCAGCTTTGCCATTCGGACTAAAAATTCGTCTGTATTTTTTGCCGTTGCTACATCTTGTTCCGCTATAATAGAATCCAAACAGGCAAAACCTGTAGTCGCATAATAAAACCCTGCTTTATGATTAATCAGATCTGAAATCGTCATTATCGAATCTACTGGAACATATTGAATCGGACAAACATTATCTCGATTTCCCCACTCAAAATCAGGCAAAGGTGTTCCGTCTGCCCCTATAGCTACTTGTAAATTTTCAAACTCTGGAATATATTTGGTTACAAGATCATTCATTTTTAAGATACCTTCTTCTATTAAGTCTAAAGCAAGAGAAATGGTAACAATCTTGCTCATAGACCAAATTCGAAACCAAGTGTTTCCATTTACTTCAACTTCTGGGTATAATTCATTATTTGTTACACCGTGTTCATATAATACTTTTCCATCCCAATCCTCCAATCTAGCATATAGAAAAGGGTAGTGTTGATTATCTACATAGGCGTTCAAAATACTATCTAAGGCTTGTTTATTTTGAATCTGAAGGCTTGATATTGGTGTTTTATCTGTTTGGCAAGCTGTAAATATTACAATACCAATGATAATCCAAAAATAATATTTCATAATTTGGTACTTTACATTGAATCACAAAAGAATCAAAAGTTCACAAAGAAATTAACAAAAGCGTTTTGATTAAATTGTTGTTCTCTTTTGTGCCTTTTGTGGTTCAATAAATTCAATAAATCATTACTCATTCAACTTCAAATAATAGGCAATTCGAGGATCGATTCCTTTTTCCGCCTTATATTCAGCCGCCATTTTTTTCAATTCTTCCAACACTTTAGGATGTTTTGCTGATACATCTTTATCATTTCGTAAATCTGCTTTCAAATCAAATAATTGCAATTCATCATCGGTCACGTGCCAACGCAAAAACCAATTGTCTTTTCTAACCCAGTACCCTTCTATATGTCTACCCATTACATTTTTAGGATCGGTGCTTCGAGTTGTAATGACATTTCCGATAATATCATCTCGAATTATTTCATCATCCCCCTCAATTACCGTTCGATAAGAAACGCCATAAAAATCATCTGGAATATCAATACCAACATAATCTAAAATAGTAGCTGGTAAATCTGCACTATGGATTAAGGCACTTGTTCTTTTACCCTTTTCGATTTGATTTGCCCAAGTAAAAATAATTGGTGAGCGAAACGACATGTCATAAATTGAGCCTTTTCCTTTATCGCCTCCATTATGCGAGCGCATAGGGTCGTTCCAATATTCCTGTTTCGGGTCTTGTTCCCAGCCATTGTCATTGACATAGATAATTAAGGTGTTATCATACAAATCATTTTGCTTTAAATACTCCACCATTTCACCCCAAGCATCATCAAACCAAGTACAGTTAGCGTAATATTGCTTTGCAGACTCCGACATATCTTTATCCTTATATAGTTTATAATATTTTTCAGGTGCATCAAATGGATAATGTGGTAAAGAGGGAGCAAACCACATAAAAAAGGGTTTACCTTTTGTCTCTTCTAAAAAGTCATAAGCAGGTTGATTTGTGACTCGGGCTAAATCCATTCCATCCCCTCCCATGTGCTTTTCAAACCAATTGCTTGTTTTTTGTTCTTCCTCTGTCCAGCCTTTGGTCATACCGTGTGTAAATCCACCATTCTGATAGGTAAATTCCCACCATTTCCCTCCTTGAAAACTGACATACCCTTTTTCTGCCAGCATTTTAGGTAAGGTATTAAAATGAGGCATTGCCAAAGCTCGGGTATCAAAATATTGTTTAAATTTCTTGACTGTATCCCCTTCCAACCCTTTCTCTTCTACTGCTTTATCCATCAGTCCGTGTGCTTTTTTATAAAAATCAATCGGTAACATTCCTGTTAATAAAGTCTGTAAAGAAGGACGGCAATGATTATCTGAAACATAACCATCCGTAAATAAAATTCCATTAGCTGCTAGTTCATCCATATTTGGAGTCTGCACATAATCGGCTCCATTAAACCCAAAATAAGGATACCCTTGATCGTCTCCAATCAACATGATGATATTGGGTAATTCTTGTACTGGATTTTCTTCCTTTTTTTCTGAAGTACAACTAGTTATTAAAAATAACGCTAATAGTAATAAGTAAGAATTTTGCATTTTATCAATTTAAATTTTCAATAAAAATCGGCTTTAATCCGTAACCCGCTCAATCCGTACCGATTGCTATCGGTATCCGTGTTTCCATCACGAACTAAGGATTACTTAATAATAGCGGCTGTTCGAGCCAATAATTCAATTATCAATTTTCCATTTTCTTGCCTTACAGTAGAATCGTTTAAAATATCCTGATAACTATCCTTTTCCGAAATAGGTAATTCTATCATTTTATCCTCATAAGCCGCATTAAAAACAGCAACGACCTCATTGTTTTTATCAAATCGTCGATACGCTAAAATCGAATCATCACCAATATCCAAGAACTCAATATTTCCATGAGCTAAAACCGAATTCGACTTACGGATTTGTATGAGTTTCTGGTAATACTCAAATAAGCCTTGATTAAATTCAACTGTATCAACAGGTCTTTCTTTGCCGATTGGGTGTGCTATTTCATCTTCAAAATTATAATCTTTCCATATCAAAGGCTTTCGACAAGATGGATCGTCTGCTCCCCACATTCCCATTTCATCTCCATTGTAAATGTGAGGTGAACCGATGTAGGTAAATTGTTGTGCTAAAAGTAGTTTAGATGTTTGATAGGTTGCAGCATCAGGTTTATGAACTTTATAATCTGGGTCTTCATGTACTTTACAATAATATTTGTATTTATTTTTATTAAATAGTGAAGTG
>CAYLSF010000195.1:0-9074 GCA_964385675.1 uncultured Saprospiraceae bacterium | reverse complement strand
TGCAAAATGAAACAGTTAGTCTATCCAAATTTGGACCATGCCCCTGATTCGTACCTAATAAGATAGTATGAGTGCCAGGTATAAAATAATGCGATACGTGAACTGTGTCCCAAATTGCCCAACTTGTATCATTAGGGAAGTTTAATTGGGGATTAATCATAATGTTATTAATGGTCAACTCCAACTGTCTATCATTATTCGCTCCATTAGCATATCGAAAAACTAAATCATAATCTCCTGAATCGGCTACTGTTATTGTAAATAAAACGGAATCGCCCGTCCATGTTCCATAATCGACAAACCCTAATCCATAATATTGAGGATGGTTTGTACGAACATTTATCCATGTTCCTGCTATGTAAGCGTCTTCTGCTTCATAATTGGTATCATGACATCCATCTACACCATCTGCTATTCCGTCGGCATCGGTGTCTAATACCTCTCCCTTACATTCACAGTTAATATCAAACTGATCATTTACCGTAAATACATTTTGATCATCACATGGTGTACCTTCATTGATACAATCACAAGCCATTATACCTGCTGTCGTTACCGAGTCAAAGGTTATTGATAAGGCATTTGTACCATTATCATTGGTAATTTGATTAAAATGAGTGAAATTAGAATTAAAAATAATGTCAGGACTCGCAGCTTGTTGTTGAATATCAAAACAGAGTGTACCGACTACTCTTGGAGTTTGATTGATGCTATTACAGGTATTACTCGTAGCTTTTAACGTTAAACTAAACGCTCCTTTATTCTCTTCTAAATCATACTGTTGAACCGCCCAGCTACCACAAGTAGCATTATCAAATTGATTTGGTGTGTACTCCTTAAAGGAAATAGCATTTGTATTATAATTTAATAATATAGAGGATGTTCCAATGTCATAACTTGACCCATCATTGGATTCCACCGTTAAGTCTATACAATAGGTGTAGGAATTACATTGTAAATTAGAGACTGCTTTGACTAAAGCTTGTCCCTTGAGTTGATGAGTGTATCCTATTCCTAATAGGATGAGTAACAGCACTATATTTTTAAAAAGTGTAGATTGTTTTTTCATTTTTTATAGTTGAGAAAACCTATAAGGTTTAAAACGACTTACTTCAATTCTCCAATTTTACTTCTATTATCAAACCATAATTGATAATCGGCAGGATCGGTTTGTCCGTCTCCGTTAAGATCTGCTTTGGAATAACCGATATTTGAACCAATATTTAATTGATAGTAATTATAGTCTTGATTGTTGATGATATGATCACCGTTTAAATCGCCTGCCCAAAGTGCATAAGTATTTCCAATAGGTTTTAATTGTTGTTTACCCATAACTTTCCAATCGCCTAGGGAGAAGTCATACATATAATTTGAAGTATCTAACAAAACGGTAGAACTAGAAATAACTCCTAGATGATTTCGATGAAAGACAGCTAAATGATAATCACCATCTATTATATTGGGAAAACTTACCCCTTGCGTACCATCAGTTTGCATCAAATAACCGTCTTTTCGTAAAAGGACAGCCTGACGATGTACAACTTGAGAAATATTCTGAGCATCTCGTAGTTCTAGTAATAACCAATCTACCGTATCGGTTGGCTTCGTATTGAATGATTCCGAACCATTATAATTGAATGGAGCAATATTGTAGGGTTGAGTTGTTGGAAAAGAGGCAGAATCAGCTATTACTGTTGTCATTTCCCCTTGATTATTATTATAAAATCCTTCAAGGAATAACTTAACCTCCATACAAGCACAAACAATAGCAGGCTGTGGCGTGAAGTAACAATTGGATGGAACGATATTATTATTATTAATAATAGGGACTTTTAATCCAGTATAAGAATTTGGAGTATTGGAGAAAATATTATCAATAGAACTATCATTAGCTCCAAGCCAATCTTGTAAAACTGTAGCATAAACTTGCCTGTAGTCATATTGTTGTTGAGTTTCGCTAGCAGAACCTCGATTATCGAGATTTGTTAAATCTTGATTGATACCAATTACACCAGGTTCTACACCTTTTCCAATCATAAACATAGAATTAAGTGTACCATGATCGCTTCCAAAACCACCATTCTGTATTACTTTACGTCCAAACTCTGAAAATACGACGGTCAATACTTTATCATCTAATCCTTGTGCAATTAAATCATCTTGAAAAACTCTAATAGAGGCACTTACTCTATCTAATAATACGGCATGATCTCCCGTCGTTGTACTACCTTGCTCTATTTGATCTACGTGTGTATCAAATCCACCAATATTCGCCATAAAAACTTTTGTTCGAGAGCCACCACTTAGCAAACGAGCCACTGTTTTTAATTGATCCGCTAATCTATTATCGGGATAGGTTACACTATTATGATTAATTCCATTATTAAATGTATTTAAGATTCTTTGAGAATATACATTCAAACTATTTCCTACCCCTTCAATGTACGATAGCATATCGCCAAAATGTGAATTTGGCATATTGAGTATAGGCTCACCTGCCACACTAGAAATAACGGAGTAGAATCCCATATTATCTCTACCTGACATTGTGATTTCGTAGCTATGTTGTTCATTGGTATGAAACCCCGTACCATTCATTCTATCTAATAGAAGCCCTAAAGGATCGGGTTCACCACTAAACGGGTTACCATTGTAAGAAGGATAACGATCATCAAAAAAACGTCCCAACCAACCGTCATTATATTGTTCGCTAGCTCCACTTGCTGTTAGCCAATTATCTAATGCTTTAAAGTGAGAGCGGTTAGGCAAATTATAACCAACACCTTGCACTATAGACATTAACCCATCATCATATAGAGATTTAAACCCTGACATTATAGGATGCAAACCCATTTGTTGATTAGTAGGCAAAGTGTTATCTAATGTGATTAACTGATTTTGAGGAAGATATACATCAGGTCGATGTGCGGCATATTGCGAGAATTGATCTAAAGGAACGGTGGTATTGAAAATATCGTTACCCCCATTTAAATATACAATGACTACTGAACGATCGGTCACATTACATGGATTTAGCCAATAGGGGCTAGTAGCAGCCAATGAGCGGACGGGTAAGCCCCCTGAGAAAAGAGGCATTATACTCAAAGGTGCGGCTGTTTTTAAAAAGTTTCGTCTGTTCATAATTATAAATAGCACAAGCATTCCTGCTTGTATTTTTTTTATATAAAACCACAGGCAGGAATGCCTATGTTACATTTACATGGTTTGAAATTCTGGCGAACCAACAATGGTTTCAAATAAATCTGTTAAGACAATATCTACAGCAGTCGTATTTCCTGTTGCTAAATATTTTTGCCAAGCGTGCATCCATTCTACGTCACTTACCCCTCCTATCAATTTATCTTTGAAATAATTACGTCTATCTGCATCAGGCATTTCGGGTAGTAATATTTCAAATAATTGAGTTAATAAGTGATCAGGATAAGCCTGATTGATAAAGTTATTTTTAATATAATTCACTAAATCCACTTGAAAAGGAGAATCTGCCCCTTGATTCTTAATGGTTTTTCCTATCAAAAGTGCTGTTGCTAAATTAAAACGAGGTACCAATGTAGAAGTATCAATCCAATTTTTACTAAAACTTGGTGCTTTAAAAAAGCCAGGATACCCCTCAACAGATGGAGCAAATAAAGGAAACCCCATGACTTCAAGTATATTTCTAAGCACTTGATTGGCATATAAATCATAATTAGAAGGATTCGTATTAATTGAACCTAATCCATTTGCGTCAAATAAATTAATAGAAGTAAACAGTAGCTCTAGTGGTGATTTAATTTTTCCTCCAATGATTTCATTGGTGTGATCACTATCATCTTCATCATAAAAATGCTTTGATTTTAGTAATCGTTTTAAGGTATTTTCTAACTCAAATCCATCATTCCAAAGTTGTAGTGCAAGAGGTTCTATAATATCCTGCTCAATTTCAGGTGTAATAATATCATGAACAAAATATAGATATAATTTTCTAACATAAGCACGAGCAGTTTCTACTTGTGCAAATACCATATCGACAAATTCTTGCAACTCGCTATACATTTCTGTATCATTAGCTGCTCCCATTATTACTTTATTTTGAAAAGCTGCACTAAATTGTTTGTTGCCCGTATCATGCCAATTGTGATAAGCTTTTCCTGTAGCTAAACCCGTATCAGGATCTTTATTGGTGAAATCTTCATCTCTAAAACCTGTTAAAACTCTTGCCGCTTCGCCTATGTCATCTTCGGTATAGTAGGTATAATTTCCTAAGCTAATTTGAGGTCCCTTGAGTATAGTAAACAACTCAAAAAATTCACGTGCATAATTTTCATTGGGACTCCATTTATTATTTACATTATTATTCAAGTACCGTAACATTCTATTATCTAAGGTAACTTTGTAAGCTAAATCCTTGATATTTCCTACACAATAGGTTTGAAAGAGTCGATAATTATCAAAGATTCGCCAATCTTCATCATCTGCTGAAACAAAAATTCCTGTATAGAAAATGGTCATTTTATGACGAATAGAGGGATCATTCATGAGTTCATTGTAGAACCAAAGAAGTACCGAAAACTTCCTATCTGTACTATCAGAAGGACCATTACTATAATCTCCTGTAGTTAACCAATATGTTGTACTATCTTCAAAGTTGATAGGCCCCAGCGGTTCATTGAGTGTTGGTATAGTTAATAATTCATCAACAGCTTGATCTGCTGTTTTATTGGCAAAATCTGCAATACGTGAGGGCGTGATATAATAGGAAGTACGACGCAATAAATGAGCAGCAAGTCGCTTACCTAATATTCCTTGTCTAAGATCTAAAGAAGCCATAAGTTTGTTCTAGTCTTGATAACTCTGTC
This sequence comes from uncultured Saprospiraceae bacterium, assembly GCA_964385675.1. Lineage (GTDB taxonomy): Bacteria > Bacteroidota > Bacteroidia > Chitinophagales > Saprospiraceae > CAYLSF01. Next base: position 4,215 of record CAYLSF010000195.1, on the reverse strand, counting down.
GGCAGACAGGGTTATTAGTATTGTGTTTGTGCAATAACTTGAATTGTTTGTGAGTGTATATTTATTTAGGTGCTAAAGATAGTATTTTTAACTTGAATCTTGATTAGCATCTTAATACTAAGTGTGACAAAGTAGTTTAGAATAAAACTTGTAACTTCTGATTAACAGATACTTATATGCTTTTTAGTTAAAAAAATGATTCTATTTCTAAAAGAAATGTGACATTTAAAAAATTACTTTCATTTTTAAATTTACAATTCAATAATAATTCACTTAACTTTAGTTATTGATAATAGGCTAATTTTAGCATTCAAATTAAAATCAAAATATGAGAAATATTATTACCAAGGTGATATTTACAGTTTGTCTAAATATTGTTTTAAGTCTATCCCTTCAAGGTCAATATATTGTATCAGTTAATAAAGTATCTAGTTTCACATTAGCAGATATTCAACAAATATCGGGACTGATTACCCCCGTTTTTCCAGTAGATTTTTATTACGTAGCTTATAACACCATAGATCCGCACGGGAATCCTACAGTAGCTTCAGGAGGGTTATTTGTTCCAATAGGATGTGACTCCTTGCCTTTAACTTCTTATCAACATGGTACAACACTAAATCGAGATAATGTACCGTCAAGAGGCGATCAGGTTGCCGTAATTACGGCTTCATTAGGATATGCTATTTCCGCTTCGGATTTCTTAGGTTTGGGAGATAATTTTTTACCACACCCTTACATACATGCGGAATCTCAAGCAACGGCTTCTATTGATATGATGCGTGCAGCTAGAGAATATCTTACAGATTCTTTAGTCCTAGCAATGAACGATCAAGTTTTTCTAGTTGGGTATTCACAAGGTGGGCATGCTACTATGGCAACGCATAAATATATAGAAGATAATAACCTCTTAGGAGAGTTTAATGTATTAGCTTCTGCACCACTTTCTGGTCCTTACAATATGTCAGGAGTGCAAATGCAGATACCATCTGATTCTCTATATGCTAATCCAAGTTATTTACCCTATTTGACAACAGGGTATCAATACGTTTATGGAAATTTATATACTAGTTTGGATCAATATTACAAACCACCTTATGATACCATTATTCCGCAATATTTGGATGGTTCATATAATGCTGGAGACTTAGACGCCATACTGCCAAATAATGTCTATGATTTTATGCAGGATAGCGTATTGCAGAATTTTACAACACAATCGGATCATCCTTTACAAAAGGCGATTCGAGATAATGACAACTACGATTGGCTACCAACTCGCCCAATTCAAATGGTCTATTGTGATGGAGATGAGCAAGTTTTTTATCAAAATACAATTACCGCAGAAGCTGCCATGTTAGCAAATGGTGCGACGAATGTTGCCTCGGTTCATGCTTTTCCAGGTGCAGATCATGCAGGGTGTGCTCCTTTTGCGTTTTTACAAGCTTTGGCATTTATTCAAAATTATTCTGATGTCTGTGTTAATACTGTAAGTACTAATCGAATTGATCAAAGTTATAAAGTTATTGCTTTTCCAAATCCAACACACGACATTGTACAGTTAAATTTAGGACAATTGGAAATGTATTCTGATATGCAGTTGGAGGTTATCAATACAACAGGACAAAAGGTGCTTCAACAGACGATTTCGCCAGTCTATCAACATAATATTTCTATGGAAGCGTTTGGTCATGGTGTTTTCTTTATTCGATTATATAATGATGATTTTCAAGTTATTAAGCGAGTAATAGTCTATTAATTTTATAAAAACAATCAAATTAATGAAACGAAGAACATTTATTCAAAAAAGTGTATTAGCAACGGCAGGCTTACCTTTAGTCAGTTTGCTACAAGCTTGTAATACGGCAGATTCTTCAAAAGAGGACAAAGTATCAGAAAATTTAAGTGATAATCCTATGCAGCAATATATTGATAATATTGGGATTCAATTATGGACAGTTCGCAATCAAATGGCAGAAGATCCTGCTACGACATTAAAAACCATCAAAGACTTAGGTTACCATCAAATAGAAATGGGCAGCATAATGAATATGTCAAATGTAGTCGAAATTGCTAAAGATTTGGACTTAAAGATTAATAGCTCTTTCTTTTCGATGTGTCACTTGATTGGGGGATGGGAATACATGGAGGCAGAAGCACCTAAGCATTATAACTTTGAAAATGTGCTAGAAGATGCTCAAAAAATTGGTATTGATGCCTTAGTTTTTGGATATTTATTTCCACAACAAAGAGGAAGCTTAGACGCATACAGAAGTTATGCTGAAGTTCTTAATAAAGCAGGGGAGCAATGTAAAAACGCGGGTATTCAGTTGTGTTATCACAATCACTCCTTTGAGTTTGAACCCATGGAAGACTCCAATCCTTTTGAAATCTTGATCCAAGACTTCGATAAAGATTTAGTAAAATTTGAGTTAGACGTTTTTTGGGCAAGTATTGGTAATTATGATCCAATTGAGTTGATGGAACGATTAGATGGAAGAATTCATCAATTGCATTTAAAAGATAAATTAAAAGATACGCCTACCATTTTTGATGAAAGCAAAGTACCCGAAGAAGCGTACAAAGAACTAGGAAACGGAGTGGTTGACATTAAAACAGCTTTAAGTATAGCGGAAAAAATAGGCGTAAAATATTGTCATGTAGAGCAAGACTACTCCCCAAATCCATTGGAAAGTATTGAAGTGAGTATGGATTATTTAAAAAACTTAGGGTAACAACAGGTCTTACTTTATGTCAAAAAAGGGTTTAGGCTTGTATTGTTTATCAAATTCATAAAGTAGTTTATTGAGTTCAGTAATCATTCGAGCAGTGCCGCCCCAAATTACTTTTCCATTTGCTTTATAAGCAGGCATATCAATGGCATCATCTTTTGAAATTACTGCTTTATGTATATTCATATTATTAGGATTTCGTAAATCCGTAATCTTAACATCTAATACTTCTGCCACTTCATCAGGTGAAGGAATGTAATTTGGCTTTTGAGTGAGATAACCTATTATTGGCGTAACTAGAGCGTTACTAGGGGGAATAAATACAGGTGTTAACTGCCCAATTACCTGTGACTTTGGAACGTTTATACCTATTTCTTCTTCCATTTCTCTAATAGCCGTATCTTTTAAATCTTGATCCCCTTCTTCACGTTTTCCTCCTGGAAAAGCGACTTGATTAGGATGAACTCGGCTTTTAATTGGTCGAAGCATCATGGGTACAAATAGTTCATTATTTATTTCATAGAATGCAATCATTACCGCACATATTTTAGGGGGGTGTTCTTGCATCATATTTTTTGCTCGTCCTTGTGCTTTTTTCAAAAGTTCTAATAACTGAAATGGAATTCCTTCATTATCAATATTATCATGAGGTAAGGGTTGCTGAAGGCGGATAGATAAAAACTCTAATAAGGATTGCATAACCGTTCTTTTGCCATAAAGATAGATAAACTTTATTTGAGGTAATTGTTAAAGCATACTACTTTTATAAAATAATTAAGCCCCTTAAAAAGGGGCTAGTGATAATTTCTTCATTGCTTTCATTTCTCTCACCTTGTAGTGTGTGTGTTCTAATAGTGTGTCATTGGTTTTACAGACTGATGCTTTTATATCTTATTCTATTAATGATTAAATAGATAACTGCGACCAAGACAACTACGCCGATCTCAAATTCATAAGGAAGTAAAATCATAGTACCAAAATTTTTACGTGACAATTTGTACTTTAGAAATGGCAACACCTATTCCTATTTTTAAAAATACTGATAATCAATCACTTACATACAAAATCGTCGTTTTTCTGTCTTTTATTAGTAAAATAATCCCATATTGGGATGTTTGTTTTTCACTTAAAACCCTTATTTGTGACATTTATAAATCATTAATTCGCTTTATCTTCTCATTACTTTTCAATGATTCTAAAAACGGTAAGTATAAATTTCATGGCGTAGATTTTTATAAAAAATACGTTACCAAAAGGTTAACCTCTCTATTTTTAGTACATACTCTATACACTCTATTCACAACATTTTACACTTAATTAACGATTATTAAAGTGAGTTCAGGATTTGGTAAATGTTATTGATAATTGTTCATTTGACATTTATGCTATAAATTGATTAATTTTGCTTGCTCTTTAAATATAATCATATTTCCCTATATGTATTTTTAGGGTGTTTCCTAAAGTTCCAACCCAGTTTTTTTCT
>CAYLSF010000194.1:0-9079 GCA_964385675.1 uncultured Saprospiraceae bacterium | reverse complement strand
CTTATCTACGCTCAAATATAACATCAGTTTTGGGTCATCTCCAATATACCACTTATCCATACTAGATGCTTTAAAATAGGTTTTACTTTCATATAAGATGCCATTACCATAAAAAATGCCATAGCCTTTATTTTCGGTTGACCATGCCCGTATAGATTCTATAGTGACTATTACATCTTTATCAAAAAAAATACCTTTATTCGATAAATCACTAGACACCCATTCCTCTCCATTTTTACTGGTGATAAAAACAGGTTTGGTTAAGATGGATTGATGTGGTAATCCATTTTTGATGGTATAAATATTCATGCGAAAGAGAACACTATCAGAACCAATTCGCATGACTTTAAAATTGACATCTTTAATCTTGTAGAGGTTCTTTTTGGCTTTAATTTTAATTCCAATTTCTCCACCCCAACCAATTGAACTGGAGCCTGTATAATTTCCAATGCCCCGCCTACGACCAACTCTCTTAGATTTTTTAGATTTCTTGACTAATCGTTTTTCTTCAACGGTGACTTCATTGAGCTTATACGCTGATTTTTTGAGCGAAATTATCAAGTTTTGGGTCTCAATATCCTTTACTGAAAGACTCTTTTTTTGATAGCCAATTGCTGAAAAGGAAATAACATCCCCCTTGTTAGCTTTTGAAATGTCTAGTTTGAATACACCTAATTCATTAGCGACTGTGCCAATAGTTTTACCTTCTATACCAATATGGGCATATAGAATGGTTTCTTTGGTGTCGGCATCTTGAATAGTGCCCTGAATGGTCTGTGCAAAAGTAATTTGACTCCATAATAGGAGTACGAGTATTTGTAGTGTTTTGATTTTCATAGTATTAGAACTTAAATTTTGATTTGGTATTGTTATTTGTTTTATGATGTGGTACTTTTATTAGGGACATAAGGAGACAAAGCCGATAGTTATCAGTAGCAAATCCCAACTTTCAATGCCTTTGTCAGCAGACATGTTCCAGATGTTTATTCGATTATTGGAATTTGGAATTTACCACTATGTGTTAAAACAATTACCTTCTTACCATCCAAGGATAAGCTTTTCTAAATCCATTTGTCCAAGTGATGTGCCAATGTCCGAGTCCTTCTTCTACATCTAATTTGATATTTTCTTTAGGCATACCCGCTTCCAATAAAATGCCTTCCATTTTTTGGATACCATCTACTGTAGGTGTTTCTAATGCTCCTGCATCAAAATAAATACGCTGTTGGTTCAATTTATCATTTTGTTCATGAAGCGTATATACTTTTTCATTGACCCAATAAGAAGGGGAAAATACAAATGCTCCACCAAAAGTATCGTGGTATTCCATCAGCATATAATAGGACATTAGACCTCCTAGAGATGCCCCACCAATGTACGTATAAGCAGATTCGGGCTTAGTACGGTATTGACTATCTATCCATGGTTTTAAGTCCTTGACAATCCATTCGGCATGTTGATCTCCACTAACTACCCAATCCGAATACCATCGATCTGATGGAAAGGGTTTGTATTCTTTCATCCTTCGCTCAGAATTATAGATACCGACTACAATGGACTGTTCTTGATTTAATTGCCCGAGGCTGTCCAATACTTCATCTAGTTGCCAGTCTGTTCCATCTACTTTTTGGTCAAATAAGGATTGTCCATCTAAAAAATAGATAACAGAATAGTCTTGTGTATCTGCTGCATAGCCAGCGGGTAAGTAGATAGCCAACGTCCTTTTTTCATCGAGATAATCAATATTAATCGTATCCGTTAAGATTTGAACATTTTCAGAGCCTGTTGATTGCAGCGTATTTAACCAGGCTTGATAGGCTTTGGCTTCTTCTTTGCTTCTGTAGGAATCATAAATGGAATAAATCCCCCAGATTATTAATAAAACTAGGGTCACATAACCTAGTATTTTTTTGATTTTCATGTGGTGTAAATTTATTGGTGAATCTGTTATGCTTCTTAAATATACCTAAGTTGTGTTACAATATCAAAAATGTCCTTTTATCAACTGCTTTAAAACCTCAAAACGAGTCGCATCTTTTGATAATATAGATTCATCGTATGTCCATTGAAATTCTGTTATACTATTTCGGGGAAAGATATGTAAATGACAATGTTTTAAGTCGTTAAATTCTCCTGCATTTAGCATCATACTATAGCCTTTTGGACTAAATAGTTGTTGCAAAATACGAATATAGCGTTTTGCCAATAACATCATTTCGGCAACAAGTACATCGGGCATTTCATGGAACTCTTGATAGGGCTGTTTGGGACAGATTAATACATGACCCAATGAAATGGGATCAATATCTAAAACCACTACGAAATGCTCATTTTCAAAAATGGTATTTTTATTATTGACAAGCCCTAAGTGAAAATCATTAGATAAAGGGGTTGAGGAGGCTTTTTCCCAATTCGCTCTTGTTAAGCCAAATTCGTTTTCTGCTACCCATTGTCCATTTTTTTGAAAGCCTTGTTCTAAATGCCGTACAAACTTAAAACCATTGTTGAGTAAGACTTTTTCACTAGCTTTGTTCCATATCGCATAACAGGCAGTGATAGACTTCGCTTTTAAAGTGTTAAATCCAAACGCTACTAAACACCCTAAGACTTCGGTCATAATACCTTTTCCTTGTTGCTCAGGGTGAATCCAATATCCAACGTTCCAAACCAATGCTACATTGGTTTTCCGAATACTCGTCTTACCCAAAAGCTGTGGATGCTCCGATTTTGTTTCTATTGTAAAGGTATATTCTTGCCCCGCCTTCCATTGAGCAATAGGTTTGGAGGGCGGATGAATTTCAGCTTTCGTTTTAGGGGCATTCCATGCCATACCTTCATTAAAATTAGGATAACGGGTAGCGGAAAAGACGAAATCTCTATCGGATTCAGTAGGAAGACGAAGGCGATAGTGTTTGGATGTTAATACGGTCTGTAAGGGTATGTTGGGTGGATTCATGATGTAATGGTTTTCTGAAAACAATATGAAGCAGGGAGTAATATTAAAAGAAACACGGATTACACGGATAAAACGGATTATATAGATAAGAAAAATCCGTTTTATCTGTATAATCTGTACGTCCCGATAGCTATCGGGAGTGTTTCTTTTTTACCCAAATTTTGTCAAAAATCACCTTTCTTAAAAAGTGTATAGGTGTGAAAAACTCGTCTAATTTATTTTCACCATTTTTTATTTCAAAAAACTTACTTTAAAAACTCCCTACCAACCTCTTCCAAAAAATCATCAATCAATCCCTTAAACTTCTCCGTTTCCTTACGCACATCGGCGGTGTGATCATTACCCCAATCCAAGTGATGGAAAGTTGATTTCTCATTTAAGTTTTTAGCAATATTAACCGATTGCCAAGATTCCGTTTGAGAATCTTGTTTTGAGTGAATTAACAAGACTGGCTCTTCAATAGATTTTGCAGCGGTTACGGCACTGGCCTCATCAAAATCAATTCCTGCTCGCATACCCACTAATCCTTCTACACCAACTGCCATCGCACTGACCCAACTACCATAATCTCGAACGGCTCGCTCGAAAATAGCGGAATGCCAATCTTGATACGGGGCATCAGAAATAATAAAGGCAACATTCTCATCTGTTGCACCTGCTTCCAAAGCTGTTGCACCGCCCCATGAAGCGCCTATCCAACCAATCTGCTCCCCTGATAAGTCGAAATATTGTTTTGTCCATTCTGTAACGGCTAACAAATCTTTGCTTTCTTTGATGCCACCAGTAGGGTATTCTCCGCCACTTTTTCCATGTGCTCGATGATCATAAAAGACAAAATCACAAGTGCAATCTTGCATTACAGGAACATACTTCAACATCCCTTCCCAAGTATCTGACCAGCCATGTGCAAAAATAATAGCACAATCTGCCGTATCAGAACGCTTAAAATAAACGCCATGAAGGTCTATATCCTCATAGCCTTTAGTCGTGAAGTCTTGTGGCTCGGGTAATAACTTTAGATAATCCGTATGTGGAACGCCCCAAGTCCGTTCTATACGACTTTGGGTATTATCATGTGAACTATTGGTGGTGAGTACCAAATTAGAAAAGAACCAAGCTAGACCTACATAAGCTACTAATAATATAGCGATGGTGATGATAAGAATACGTTTCATTGGCTTTAGATAAGTTAGCCACAGATTAGCACAGATTTGCTGGGTGTTCTGAGTAATCTGTGATAATCTGTGGCTTAAAATAAATTAATATTTACCACAAATGATGAACTTCAGATTTAATATATTTTGTATAAATATTGTTCATCGCTTCAAATTGCTCCGAAGTCATAGGCGGCAAATCATACGTAGAAAGATTGGAGTGAACTTGCTCTATTTTTGAAGCACCAGGAATGATACAACTAACCGCTTCATGTTGTAAAATCCATTGTAACGCCGTAGGTGCAAGATTTTTTCTATTAGGAAACAAGGCTTTAATTTCCTCCACTGCTTCTAAACCCAATTCGTAAGGAATACCTGAGAAGGTTTCCCCTTTATCAAAACCTGCTCCATCTCTATTGAAAAAGCGATGATCATCTTTGGCAAAAGTTGTATTTTTATGATATAATCCCGTCAATAAACCACTTGCTAACGGTACTCTTACAATAACGCCAACATTTCGTTTTTGAGCTTCTTTGAAAAATAACTCCATCGGACGCTGACGAAAGACATTGAAGATAATTTGAACTGTAGTAACATTTGGATATTCAATGGCTTTTAAAGCTTCTTCTACTTTTTCCACACTTACCCCTAGATTTAAGATTTTACCCTGTTCTTTTAGTCGGTCAAAATGCTCAAATATTTCAGGACGATAATAAACCCCCGTAGGCGGACAATGCAATTGTATTAAATCTAAAGTTTCCAATCCTGTTCTTTTTAAAGTCCCTTCTACATAGTCCTGTAAGACTTTAGTCTGGTACCCTTCGTTAATATGGGGATTGATAAAACGACCACATTTGGAAGCGACATAAATTCGCTCCGAACGAGAACGCACTACACGACCTACTGCCGTTTCACTCATTCCATTTTCATACACATCTGCGGTATCAATAAAATTAACACCGGCATCTATGGCACTATTTATAATAGTATCGGCATTCGCATCATCAAATCCAGAACCCCATTTTCCACCAACTTGCCAAGTTCCTAATGAAATCTCCGAGATTTTAAATCCTGTTTTACCTAACTGTCTATATTGCATTTTGTGTGATTTTAATATAGCAGCCACTCGACTGCCAACGAGTAATAAGTGATGACGAATAAATAAATTGAGCCAGAAATCGAAGTTATTTTTATTCATAATAAGGTGAAAAATTGTAGAATAACGGGTTATTCATAAATTTTTCTAACGAAATTATGGATGAAAAGAACGAGATTAATGGCATTAGTTATTTGTTCGTCATCACTAAGGTTTAGGATAGCGTGATTTCTAATTAAAGATTTAATCTATTTTCGTTAATGATATGTCCGAAATCCGAAATCTATCTGTCGATAGACAGGTCAAAATCCGAAATGAATTAACGATTTATGAGCCATTACGATAAATACGAAACGGTAGTAGGATTAGAAGTACATGTACAGTTAAAAACGGCTACAAAAGCTTTTTGTGCGGATGATGCTACTTTTGGAGGGGAACCCAATACACATATTAGCCCAATTTCTTTAGGACATCCTGGGACTTTACCAAGGTTGAATAAGGCACAAGTTAAAAAAGCTGTGAAGCTAGGAATTGCTTTAGATTGTGCTATCAATAAAGTCAACTTCTTTGATAGAAAGAATTATTTCTACGCGGATTTGCCCAAAGGATATCAAATTACTCAAGATAATCTACCAATATGTAAAGGTGGAGGTTTAACAATAGAAACAAAGACGGGTAAAAAACATATTCGATTACACCATATACACATGGAAGAAGATGCAGGAAAATCTATTCACGATTTAGATCCTGCATTTTCAATGATTGACTTAAATCGTGCGGGCGTACCCTTATTAGAAGTTGTGACGGAACCCGATATGCGGTCAGCAGAAGATGCCGCTCAATTTGTAACTGAATTACGAAAATTGGTACGATACTTAGATATTAGTGATGGAAATATGGAAGAAGGCTCTATTCGTTGTGATTGTAATGTGTCTGTTCGACTAAAAGGTGCAACAGAATATGGAAACCGATGTGAAGTGAAAAATGTAAACTCTATTCGGAATGCCAAACGAGCGATTAACCATGAGGTAAAACGACAAATTGACTTAATCGAAAATGGAGGAGTCGTAGAACAGCAAACTCGTGCATTTAATGCGGATAACGGAATGACTTATTTATTGCGTTCCAAAGAAAATGCACCAGATTATCGTTATTTCCCAGAGCCAGATTTGCCACCTGTAGTGCTGACGGAATCTGAAATACTAGCAATTCAAGGGGAAATGCCGACTTTACCTAAGGTATTGAAACAACAATTTATCAAGCAATATAAATTAAAACCTTATGACGCAGCTATCTTGACGGAGGAAAAAGCTATGGCGGATTATTTCTTAGCCTTAATTCAACATACTAAAAACTATAAAGCTGCTGCAAATTGGCTGACGAATAGTATAAAAGCATATTTAAACCAAGAAAATATTGAGATTGAAAATTTTAGTGTCGCTCCAAAGCAAATAGCAGAATTGATTCAACTCATAGATGATAATAAAGTGAATCAATTAGCAGCTAAACAACAATTATTTCCTGCTTTGGTCAACCAGCCTTTAAAAAAACCTGCTTATTTAGCTAAGGAATTAAACTTAATTCAAGATGCTAAAGATGATTTGGTAGAACAATTATTAGAACAAGCTATTGCTAAATATCCAGATAAATTTGCAGCCTTAAAGCGAGGTAAAAAGAAATTTATGGGTTTATTTATGGGAGAAGTAATGCGAGGAGCAAAGGGAAAAGCAAATCCAAAAGCGATTACAGCTTTGATTCAGAAGCGGTTGAAGGGATAAAGATTACGATGCAAAATTTAGAAATTATATTTAAAGATAATAAGACATGGCATTCTGATATTATTTTGGAAATTCTGAAGCCAAAGCAAAAAAGAAGGGTTGATTCTTACTATTTAGTTCTTGATAGTGCTGAACAAACTATAGATGGAGCAAAAAGGGTACTGATTAAACTCTTAAGATACTGGCTTGATACCGTCAATGATTTAAATAGGGATGAGGTCAAATTTTTACCAATAGATTTTTCTGATCAATATCTTGGAGTATTTCAAATACAATTGAGCGATGAAAGCGAACTGAATTTTGAATATGGCTATACCTTAGAAATTGAAGGATATGCAATTTTACCATCAGCCCCTCAGAGTGTAAATACGACTGAAATAAAGTTTAAAAAAGATTCTAAAGCGATTAGTTTTAAAATGAGGAAGGAAGATTTTATTGAAGATATAGAACAAAGTATTTATAAGATTGAATTACAACTAGTTTAGTAACGAAATAAACTTAACAATTATTTATAAAGTCAATTTTCAATAGGAATTAATAATTCCACTTTAGTGCCTGTCGCTTTTAATTGAGCATCTTTTAAATCGGTTATTTTAAAAAGGACATCAGGGGCATCCTGAATATTCTGATTAAGCAGTTGTAATCTATCTTTTGTTGTTTGTAAACCCGAAGAGCGATATTCTTTGGGTTTCCATTGCATAAAATTTGCTGCTTCTGCTCTGCCTACTCCATTATCTTCTATGGTGCATTTCAATAAGCTTTCATTCATTTGTTTAAACTTAATATTTAAAATCCCACCGGTTTTTTTATGAAGTAATCCATGTTTGAACGCATTTTCAACAATAGGTTGAACTAATAATGGAGGAATAAAAATAGTTTCTTCTATGGTTAAGGTTTCACTATTTAAACTGACCTTGACTTTATCTTTGAATCTAAATTTTTCTAATTCTAGATAAAGTTCTAAAAATTCCAATTCGCTAGCTAGGCTAATTTTTGTTCGCCTTGAATATTCAAAAATTAGACGAATTAATCGAGCAAACTTAGATAAGTAAGCCATAGCTTCTTTACGCTCTCCAGAAAGGATAAATCGTTGAATACCATTAAGGGCATTAAACACAAAATGCGGGTTCATTTGAGCTTGTAAGGCTCGCATGGTTAAAGTACTTACTTTTTGATCAAGCTCATCCTTTAATTGTACTTTTTGGCGGTATTGTTGAAACCAAAGATAAAAAACCCCAAACATAAATCCACTTAACCCTAAAATTAGAGCAGCATTAAACCAAAATGTACGCCAGAAAGGTAGGTGGATGATAAACTGAATTTCAGCGGCTTTTATACTTTCTATACCATCTTCATTAATGGCAATAACTTGAAAAGTATAGAAATTTGGAGCTAAAGCCAAGAGAGAAACAGAATTAGAATTGGTAATGGTCCAAGCTGTATCTACACCTAGCATTCGGTACTTAAATTGATTCTTGCGTTGACTTCTAAAATTCAAACCAGAAAAAGCTATCTCTATATTGTTTTGATTGTAATCGAACTCATACGTTTTTCTAATTACAGAATCTTGACCTAATACCTTGACACCTGTAATTAAAATATGAGGTTTATTCTTATTTCGCTTAATGACTTTCTCATTAAATACTGTTAGACCATTCGGCGTACCTACATACAATGTTGAGTCCACTTTATGTAAAGTCGTGATTTCATTATTGGGTAAACCATCTAATTTATTAATGACATCAATTACATCATTCTTTAGGTTGATTTTATTAATTCCTTTATTAGTGCCAACCCATAAGACATCTTTATCTAAAATTAATACATTACAATGGTTGTCTGCCAACCCAGTAGTATTATCATAACGTCTAATTAATTTACCATATTTTAGCCATAAAACGCCATTCTCAAACGTTCCAAGCCACATATTCCCGTCTTTGCCCAAAATGATAGCTGAAACCCAGGGCTGCTTTTCAAGTTCCTCTATATCAAAATCTATAATATTATTATTTTCTAAATATTGTAAACCATTAACTTTACCAAACCAGATTATATCTTTTTGATAATCTTTACTAATAGCATAAGTCCTATCTAT
>CAYLSF010000193.1:0-9088 GCA_964385675.1 uncultured Saprospiraceae bacterium | reverse complement strand
TAAGTAAATTTTCACCTACAAAAATTGATTTTGGTAAAGGGTTGAAAAACATCGCTATTTCCTTATTTTCTATGTTGCTATTCTTATTGATTTGGTACTTAGGAGCAGCTTACTTATTCGATGTAGAAGCACAAGCCAAAATCAGTAAAGCCCTAGAAACACAAGGACAAGCCGCCGCAACAGCAATGGAGGAATGTATCAAATCGGGTGATGTAAGCTGTCAACCGAATACCTTGCCCTCTCCTTCGCAGGTATGGACGGCTGCGAATACCTTGATTATTGATCACCAAAATATTAGTAAAAAGAAAGCCGAATTTGCTCAAAAAGTAGCAGCAACCAATAAACAACGCATAGCACAAGGACAAGCTGCAATCACCTACACTGGTCGCCCTTCATTTATAGATCAAATTTTTACGAGTTTAAAAACCGTTTTAGTCGGTTTCCTAATTAGTATGTTCATTGCTGTGCCAATTGGTGTTTTTATTGGTTTAAATGAAAATCTTCGTACGGCTTTTAATTGGCTCATTCAAGTTTTTAAACCCGTATCTCCCGTAGTTTGGCTACTATTGGTTTTTATGATTGTTAAGACATTGACCTTAGATTCGGATTCTGATGCTTCGTTTATTATCTCAAGTATCAGTGTAGGACTTTGCGCGATGTGGGCTACTTTAGTGAATACAAGTGTGGGCGTATCTACGGTTAATCAAGACTACATCAATGTGGCTAAAGTTTTAAATCTAGGCGTTGGTAAAAAAATCTTCAAGGTTATTTTACCCTCTGCTATTCCTTTGATTTTCACGGGGATGCGTATAACAGTTTCTGTAGCATGGATGGTTTTAATTGCAATTGAATTATTAGCCCAAAGTCCAGGACTCGGTTCGTTTGTGTGGGAAGAATTTCAAAATGGAGCAAATGATTCTAATGCTAAAATCATTGTAGCGATGTTTGTCATTGGTATCATTGGTTTCTTATTAGATAGAGTAATGTTTTGGGTACAGCAGTCTGTTTCTTTTGAAAAAGCAATTGCGTAGTAAATTCGTTATACCCTCTAAATTCCCCTAAAAGGGGGACTTCTTTAAGTCCTCCCTTTGGGGGGATTTAGGGGGGCAAAAGGTGAATATCATGTCTAAAAATATAGTAGAATTTAAAAACGTGAGTAAATGGTATGGTACGGGCGAAAATCGTACAGATGTTTTGTCCAATATCAACCTTACGATAAAAGAAGGCGAGTTTTTAGCAATTGTTGGATTTACAGGATCGGGTAAAACGACATTGGTAAATATGCTTTCTGGCTTATTAGAACCAAGTGAAGGGGAAGTTTTATTTAAAGGCGAACCTATTAAAGGAACGAGCTTAGACAGAGGGATTATTTTTCAAAATTATTCCTTATTGCCGTGGTTTACAGTTTATGAAAATGTAGCCTTAGCCGTTAATGCTGTTTTCCCTAAATGGACTAAAAAGCAAAAAGATGACCATATCCGAAAGTATGTGGATATGGTAAATTTGACACCTGCCTTGAATAAAAAACCAAAAGAACTTTCAGGTGGAATGCGTCAGCGTGTAGCCGTAGCAAGGGTGCTTTCTACCGATCCAGAATTGTTATTAATGGACGAGCCGCTCGGTGCGTTAGATGCTTTGACTAGAGGAAATCTACAAGAAGAAATCTTGAAAATATGGAGTGCGAATAAACGGACAGCCCTATTGATTACCAATGATGTAGATGAAGGCATTTTAATGGCAGATCGTATTATTCCTTTGAATCCTGGCCCTAATGCGACTTTGGGACCAGAATTTATCATAGATGTAGAACGTCCTAGAGATAAAACAGCTTTGAATACCGACCCTAAATTTAAAGCCGTGAGAACAGAGATTTTAAATTATTTGGTAGAATTAGGAGAAGCAAATAATTTGAAAAAATCGGATTCTTTCATTTTACCTGATATACAGCCTAGAGTAAAAAAGAAGGGCGGATTTTCTATGATAAGAAGAGCAAGTTAGTGATTCCTAAATCAATTGTCTTATTGCTTTACCGTTATATTGTCCAACAATAAAGCAATAAAACAATACAGCAATAAAATAACATGTCCAATACAGCAATAATAGAAGCTCCGAAGGTAGCCGTGAAAGAAACGATGCTACACATGAAGGACTTAACAAAAATATACCCAACGCCGAAAGGGGATTACGTGGTGTTAGACCAATTACAATTGGAAATTCAAAAAGAAGAATTTGTTTCGATTATTGGTCATTCAGGTTGTGGAAAAACCACGCTTTTGACGATGATAGCGGGGCTAAATGAAATCTCGGGTGGGCAAATTCTTTTAAATAATACACCAATTGCAGGTCCGAGTCCAGAACGAGCGGTGATTTTTCAATCACCGAGTTTGTTACCGTGGATGACGGCATTAGAAAATGTGATGTTAGGGGTAAAAGAAGTTTTTGCTCATGCCTCTAAAAAACAGCAATTAGACATCGGAAAGTATTATCTTAGTAAAGTTGGATTGGAAGAAGCATTTTACAAAAAGGCAACAGAACTATCTCAAGGGATGCAACAGCGGGTGGGAATTGCTCGGGCTTTTGCCTTGAAACCTAAAATTTTACTCTTAGATGAGCCGTTTGGAATGTTAGACTCTTTGACAAGGGCAGAATTGCAAGATGTACTATTAGAGGTGTGGAATAAAGAGAAAATTACAGCCATTCAGATTACACATGATGTGGATGAAGCAATTTTCTTAGCGGATAGAGTGATTATGATGACTTCGGGCCCTAGGGCTCAAATCGGTGATATTCTTGAAATTGGTTTTGAGCGTCCAAGAGAACGCAAAGCAATTTTGAATCATCCAGATTATTATGTATATCGTAAGCATTTGATTGACTTTTTGGAGCATTAGGAGAAGGAATTGTTTCATCTTTGGCTGATTGTACAATTGTGTCGGCTTCGCCTGATTGTGTCACTCGTTCCTCGCTGATTGTATGACTATTGAACGAATATTCGTAAACAATCAGCGACGAAGGAGCGATACAATCATACAATCAGCGAAGCAACACAATCAGCGATAGCGACACAATCACACAATTATTAAAAAATGAGACACGAGACATACAAATCTACCTGTTCGTATTGTGGAGTAGGATGTGGGGTATTGGTAAAAAAGGATGCGAAAGGGCGGATTAAGGTAGAGGGGAATCCTGATTATCCTGCGAATAAGGGAATGTTATGCTCGAAAGGGCGAAACCTGCATTATGTGGTGCAAGATACATCGGATCGACTGAAGTATCCTCAGATGCGGTGGAGTCGAAACCATCCGTTAGAGCGAACTTCATGGGAGGTTGCATTCAAGCGAGCAGCGGCCGTTTTTAAATCTATTATTAAAAAACATGGGGCAGATTCGGTTGGGTTTTATGTGTCAGGACAATGTTTGACGGAGGAGTATTATTTGGTGAATAAGTTGGTAAAAGGGTTTATTGGTACGAATAACATTGATACCAATTCTCGTTTATGTATGAGTTCGGCGGTGGCGGGTTATATCAAAACCTTTGGCGAAGATAGCGTACCGATTAATTACGATGATATTGAATTGGCAGATTGTTTTTTGATAGCAGGAGCAAATCCTGCTTGGTGTCACCCCATTTTATTTAGACGAATAGAGGCTCACAAAGAAAAAAATCCTGATACGAAGATTATAGTCGTTGACCCCAGAGAGACCGCAACTTGCTCAATTGCAGATATTCATTTACAAATTAATCCCGGTACCGATGTCGTGCTGTTCAATGCTATTGCAAAACGGTTGATTGAAACCCGAATGATTGACAAAGACTTTATTCGCACACATACAGAAGGATTTAAGGATTATGAAAAATTAGTAGAAAAAACCTCTCTCAAACGAGCCGCAATTATCTGTGGTATCAAAGTAGATGATATAAAAAAAGCTGCATTTTATATTGGACGAGCGAACAATTTCTTGTCGATGTGGGCAATGGGGTTGAATCAAAGTGTCATTGGTGTCGATAAAAATTTTGCCTTGCTCAACCTTTCTTTGATGACGGGGCAAGTTGGAAAACCAGGTTCAGGTCCTTTTTCATTGACGGGGCAGCCAAATGCAATGGGCGGACGAGAAGTCGGTGGAATGGCATCGCTCTTGGCAACACATAGAGATTTGAATAATCCAGCAGATAGGGCTGAAGTCGCTAAGTTTTGGGGGGTAGATAGTATCGCTCCAAAACCTGGCTTAACGGCTACTCAATTGTTCGATGCCCTAGAAAGCGGACAATTAAAAGCAATTTGGATTATTTGTACCAATCCGATGGTGAGTTTGCCTGACTTGAATAAGATGGAACGTGCGATGGAAAACGCCAATTTTGTGGTGGTTCAAGATATTTCAAATCGGTCAGATACCACAAAGTTTGCAGACTTACTATTGCCCGCAGCAGGATGGTTGGAAAAGGAAGGCACAATGACAAATTCGGATCGTCGCATTAGTTTTTTAGAAAAAGTAGTGGATGCACCGGGCGAGGCTTTGCCTGACGCTGAAATTCTTTGGCGGTTTGCTCAAGCAATGGGGTACGCTGGGTTTGATTACAACAATGTGGGCGAGGTTTACGATGAGTATTGTCAAATGACCAAAGGTACAAATATTGATATATCGGGCTTGAGTCATAACAGATTACAAGAAGAAGGCTCTTTTCAGTGGCCGGTGCCGTATCAAGATCATAAAGGTACACCCAGATTATTTACCGATAAACAATTCTATACCCCGTCTAAAAAAGCTCAATTTAACACACCTACTAATACGACAAACTTATCAGAAGAAACCACAACGCAATATCCGCTCATTTTAACCACAGGTCGAATTAGAGATCAGTGGCATACCATGACGAAAACAGGAAAGGTTAATAATTTAATGACACATTACCCAACGCCTTTCTTAGAAATGAGGCGAGCTGATGCCATCGTAAGAGGATTGGAAGATGGAAAAATTGCGGTGGTGAGTAATGATAGAGGAGAAGTAAAAGTTAAAATTAAAATTACAGATACCATTAAGGCAGGTGTGGTGTTTTTACCCATGCACTGGGGAAAAATCTTGGGTCAGTCCTTTGCAAGAGCGAATAACCTGACGAATAACCTCTACGATCCTCGCTCCAAAGAACCTGATTTTAAATTTGCAGCGGTTCAAGTTAAGCGACTGGAACAACCTACACAAAAAATATGTGTTATTGGTGCGGGGGCAGCAGCATATCGTTTTATTCAGACCTATAGAGCTTTAAACCCGAAAGATCCGATTCATGTTTTTTCAAAAGAACCCTATCCTTTTTACAATCGAGTCTTGTTACCAGAATATGTGAGTGAACATTTGACTTGGGATAAATTGGTAAAAATCAAACGACGTGAGTTAGATAAAATGCGTATCAACGTCTATTCTTCTTTAAGTATTAAAAAAATTGATAAAGAAAGTAAAGTCATAGTCGATGATAAAAATCAATCGTATTGGTACGATCAATTGATAGTCGCTACAGGAAGTCGACCGTTTGTACCTAGAGACGTACCGATGCACCTTTCTGGTGTCTTTACCATGCGAAAACGAAGCGATGCAGATGATTTAAAAGCCTACTTAGCTCAAACAAAATACAGGCGAAATCAACAACACGTTGTCATTGTAGGCGGTGGATTGTTGGGATTGGAACTGGCAGCCGCTTTGCGTAAAATCGAAGTGAATATCACGATTGTGCAACGGGCTTCTACCTTGATGGAGCGTCAATTAGATATTGTAGCCAGTAAGCTATTGGCAGAAGAAGTCATAGAACGAGGTATCAATATTTTCTTTGATAATGAGGTGGATACAATATTTAGTCATGAAGATGAAAAAGGCTTAACGGTAACGCTAAAAAGTGGAAAAATCATTTCTTGTACGGCGGCTGTTTATGCCATTGGAACAAGACCGAATATTGAGATTTTAAAGGAAGCGGGTGTAAAATATGGTAGAGGCGTAACGGTGAATGAATATCTACAAACAAGCGATCCAAGTATTTATGCAATTGGTGAAATTGCGGAATTTAAGAAAAGAACCTATGGTATTACCTCATCCGCAGAAGAACAAGCGGATCATTTGGCGAATTATATGAATGGTGATTTGAGTAGTGTGTATGATGGTTCTGTGCTGATGAATATTCTGAAATTTGAGGATTTTAACCTGTGTAGTATTGGCGAAATCAATGTGCCGAAAAATAATCCTGATTATGAAGAAATCATTTTTATGGATATTTCTCAACGCTATTACAAAAAATGTATCGTAAAAAATGATAGGCTAATCGGAGCAATATTGTTGGGCGATAAAGCCGAGTTTGCGGAGTTTAAAATGCTCATTGAGGATAGAATTGAACTATCGACTAAACGAACTGAACTGCTTCGGGGACAAAGTCAAGCTGAGCCGATATTGGGTAAATTGGTTTGTTCTTGCAATCATGTGGGGGTTGGAAATTTAGTAGAAAAAATCAAAGGGGGCTGTACGAATTTGAATGACTTGTGTAAAGCAAGTGGTGCAGGTTTGGGTTGTGGGAGTTGCAAGCCTGAAATTAAGGAGATTTTGGAGGAGCAATTGGCAGTGATTTAGTTCTTGGTTACTTGGTGTATGATCGATGATATGAACCAAATAGTAATAATTTTGAAGTTATAAAACCTGACTTCTGACAGTGAAGCTCCCGATAGCTATCGGGACTGACTTCTAAAAAAGAAAACTATGAAAGAAAATTTACAACGGATATTGATAAAGGGTGGTGTTTTATCGCCGAGTGAGCTAAAGCAGATTTTGGATATGGCAGAATCCTTTGGATTAGATGCGTTGCATTTTGGTTCTCGTCAAGATATTATATTGCCTAAAGTCGTTGATATAGAGCAGATTAAAAGTAATTATCCAAATATTAATTTGGAATATTTATCGGAACGAAAATATCAAAATATCGTCAGTTCGTATGTATCTGCCAATATTTTTCCTACAACTTCTTGGTTGAGTGGAGCAACGTATTTATATATTTTAGAGCGATTTAATTATACGCCTAAGTTGCAGATTAATATCACCGATCCGAAGCAACGAGTCGTCCCCTTATTCACGGGGCAGCTTAATTTTATTGCGTCTAATGAAGAAGATTACTGGTACTTGTACTTACGATTGCCGAATTGGAGCGAGATGCAGTGTTACCCTGTTTTGATTTATACTTGGGATATAGCGAAAGTATCTAAAACGATAGAAAGTGTTTATTATGAAACAGAAACCTTAACCGAATTATTCGAGGAAGTCAATAATGAAATTGATACGAATAATCGGACAATTAGCGAGGTTTTAAATGTGCCTTTTAATGCCTTCCCGTACTATGAAGGCATGAATAAAATGGGAATTGACCAATATTGGCTAGGACTTTACTGGCGAAATAACCGATATGATATTAAGTTTTTGAAGGCAATGTGTGATTTATGTTTGGCATGTAAAATTGGTAAAATATGCTTGACGCCGTGGAAATCATTTATTGTCAAAGGAATTCCCAGAAACAAAAAACTCACTTGGGAAAAACTCTTAGGGCGATTTGGGATTAATGTGCGTCATTCTTCTTTGGAATTAAACTGGCACTTACCTTTAGCAAACGAGTCTGCATTGGATTTAAAGCGATTTATCGTTCGCCATTTTGATCAAAATGATATTAGTACCTATGGGCTGACCTTTGGTATTAAAAGTACTTATGGAGTGAATTTCACATCTATCGTGGTGGAGCAAAATCCTGTACCGACTATTGTTAAAAATTTCCAAATTCGACCGACATTTAATGTATTATATTGTAAAAATTTCAACCCCAATCAATTAGAATATATCACTTACGCTCAAGATGTAGATAAAATCGAACTACCTGGTTTACTGATGGAATTAAGCCAATTGTATTTTGAACAACTAGGGGAAAATGAAACAGAAATTTCTAGTATTGCTTTATCAAAACCCAAGAAAAAGACGGTTAATAATGATATTTACCAATGCCCTTCCTGCTTTTCTATATATGATAGCCGATTTGGAGATGTTCAAAATAATATTTCTAAAGGTGTAGCTTTTCAAGATTTACCCATGGATTATTGTTGTCCCGTTTGTGAAACATCAAAGACGGAATTTATAAAAGTAGATAAGTTTGAAATGATGATTTGAATTTAGATATTAAAATGAAACGTTTTAAAATAATCCATCGTCTTTATCATTCGACTACCATACCATGAAAATAATTCTCCATCAACCAATTGTATGGTGGTATTAGGAAAAGATTGTTGTAATTCATCAATGTGTTTTTGTTTAAAAGGAAAAGGTTCAGAAGAAAGTAAAATCATATCAGGTTGTAAGGCTTGCATCTGTTCAATCGTGATTTCTGGATAACGGGTTTGATGTGCCAATAGATTGATAAAACCACCTTCTTTTAAACAATCACTAATATACGTATCGCCACCAATCGTCATATAAGGCTTTCGCCAAATTAAGTAAATTACTTTTTTAGGCGGAATTTGAGTTTTTAACTTTTCCCAAGCCTTATATTTTTGATGATACCTTTGAATTAATTGAGTCGCTTGTATTTGTCTATGTGTTAGTTTTCCGATGGTTTGAATCATATCAATACCATCTTGCATGGTTTTAACATTAGTAATATAAGTAGGAAATAGTTGACAGAGTGCTTCTATTTTATCTTGTTGATTTTCTTCTTTATTGGCGATTATGAGGTCGGGGTTTAGGGCTTTCACTCGATCAATATGAATGGTTTTTGTGCCGCCAATTTTAGGTTTGTTTTTATACCAAAGTTTAGGATGTACACAAAATTTGGTGATACCTACAACTTCTTGTTCTAGGTCTAAATCAAACAACAATTCGGTGATAGACGGAACTAGGGAAATAATTCGTTTTGGGGTGTTTTTATTTTTTATATATTTATTTAACGTAATCTCATTGATTTCTTTGATGTCCATTTTTTGACCGAATTTTCTTGATGGAAAAGCGGATGATGCTGATTTAGCGGATTAATACGGATTTTACCAATAACTAAGCAACTAATAACCAATAACTGACTATCC
>CAYLSF010000192.1:0-9138 GCA_964385675.1 uncultured Saprospiraceae bacterium | reverse complement strand
GATAAAAGGCTTCTCCGAGGACAGGGTAAATTCTCTCCAATTCAGCTTTTAGTATTTTGGTAGCAGTAGTCCGCAATAAATCTACTAATCCTATAATTAAATCCGCGTGTGTATCGGGAAAACTACGTTTTAATTCTTCATAATTGAATTGAACAAGATACCGTTCATCTTGCGTATAATAATATTGAAGAATATAGGCAACCATATCAGAGGCATTATAAGTCTCTAAATAGCCTTTTTCTTGTAAGACATTTTTAACAGAATCTAAAGATAGAATATCACCCGTGCATTTTAGGAGGGATTTATCAGCGGGTTGTATTCCGCTCTCTTTTAGCAATTTTAGAGTATTAGATACGATGACTAGGTAGTGATGTGCATACGTCTGAAAATCATATTCTTCTCCAGCTTCTTCCCCTGTAGTGCCGACATATAGTTTAATAAAACGACTAATTCGACAAAGAATAGGTTTGATATAAGAAAGGTTAGAGGTGTAATAATAAATTCCCTCACTTGTCAATAATTGCACTAACTCAAATGGTATAACATCCTCTCCTTCTAACTTATTCAAATAAGCCCAATAGGCGGTTTGATAAAATGGAAAATTCATTTCAAAAAGATAAGGAATGGCATAATATCTTAAAAAGTGATGTTGGTGTTCATAAGCAATAATTTTATCAATGAAAAATTTTCTATCGTATGCAAAAAATGGAATACTTAGAATATACTGTACAACATTACTACTAACGGTATCACTATCAATCACCTCTCCAATATCGTTTTTAGCAAAAAATGTATGGTTCTTTTCAATCACACTAAAAAATAATCGACTTAATCCCTCTCGATAGCGGATAAAACCATATCTACTATTCCATGTATTTTCTAATGCTTTACTCAATTGAATAAATGTCCTTTCATCCAGTCCTTTTTCTAACCGTAAAAACTTGGATTGCACATAAGTTTGAAAAGCATTATCATTAGGAATTTCAAATACCATATCATTTTCCATACGATAGATATACTCAAAAATCAAATCATACGTAGCAGGGTCGTCTAGGGCAACTAAGCCTTGTACAATAGTTTCAGTCGTTTGTTTTGCGCCATCTTCTGTACCAAAATCTGGATTAAAAACCTTTTGTATGTATATATCAGCAGCCTCCAACACCAACTTTTTAAGTACTTCATTTGGCTGCTGTTGAATGATTTTACTAGCTTTAAATACGGCACCCGATAGATAAACAAGTGCAGGCGGAAAATCAGTATCGGGGAATATATCTTCTTCATCGAAGGATAGGAAATCTAGCTCTTCTTCAGCATCTTCAAACAATAAATCATCCATAGACTCCAAAAGAGCTAATTCAGTATCAAGGGTTTCCTCTACCGCTTCTTCTGTCGCATCCTCTTCTTTCTCTAAGTCTCCATTTTCAGCCAATGTAGCATCGTGCATTTCAGTAATGGTATAAAAATCACCCGTATCGGGTAACACTAAAGCGGCTGCTATGCTATCTTCCAACTCCTGTTGTATTTGTTCGGTATTTTGTAACTTAATCAATATTCTCTCTAAATCCAACCAAGCGTCAATTGGGCAATTTTTTCTAAACTCAAATAATCGTTTTTTAAACCCTACTAAATCCACTTTTTCTACCCTATATAACAATTGTAAAACAATGAATATAGTCTGCTGTAGATTGATTTCTATTTCTACCAAAGGTGCAATTAAATCATAGTGTTTGCCTGAATATTTCTCGTCACCATACTCTTCCATTTGTAGTTGGTTCGCTTTTAGGTCTTGGGCTAAATGCTCTAGCGTTTCAATAGCGGTTTCGATAAAAGTCGTATGAGTAACAATATCAGTGAATTTAACAATATCAAATAGTGTATAAGCTACAGGTGCACCACTTCTAAGTTGATTTTCAGGTTGCTGTAATGTGCTCAGAGCATCTACTAATAAGTCATGTATATAAGCCTGATTGTCGAAAGATAATTTATGATAAATCCGATGAAAAGCTTCTTGTATAATCGAATGCCAAATAGGGTCAAAATAGGAAGTTTCGTAAAATACCAATAATTGTTTAAGATGTTCCTGTGTAATATGACGATTTAAGAAAATAGAACTCGTCTCACTCAATAAACTATAATAAACATATCGAACAAAAGAAGTTGGATGTGCTTGATACTCTTTTTCTAATAAAATAAAGATTTCTTGTATGTTCGTATAAGTATCAGATACTTGAGAAAGTCCGCCCAATAGCATCTTAGCAAAATTCCAATGGTATTGATCCTTTAACAAATAAACAAATGCCGTTGGTGTGATTTGATCTAAAATATGCGTCGTCGCCAAAAACTCTTGTAGCGTGACCGTACTAAAACTAAATCCCCACTTTATTTGACTATTGCCTATTAAACGTCCCAATCCTAATTTATTAAAGTCTAATAGGGTATTACGAGGTAATTTATATTTAATTTTTTTGGGACGATAGGTGAATTCTTGTAGCATTAGCATTTCATAAGCTAATTTACTGGCTTTAGCTTCCCACGCTTCATCAACCTCAATAACTTGCTCATGTGCAAAAGCATAATCTATCAACCATTGAAACACATAGGACTGTAAATCATAAATAGACTCAATTCGTTTTAAATAGGATTCAGGGTTCTCCGTTTTCATATAAATAGAAACAATATAGGATAGCATCAATGGATTGTGGGCATATTCCATCAAGATATAATTGTCTTGAATGATTTTCAATAATTCTTTTTTGTCCTTGTCTGTTTTTGGGTTTTGTTGTATAAAGGCTTGTATATAATTCTCAATGCTACTAATCGTAAAACCATCTATTTGTAAGGTAAATGTATTATTAAACTTATGATTGATTAAACCATAGGGGCGAGATAAAATAATATATTTCGCTTTATCAACAGGTTGGGTTAATAATTTTAATGCTCTTTGTAGGGTAACTTGCTTTTCTGGCTTTAATTCATCATAACCATCCAGCAGAAATAAATACTGTTGATGGAAGTTTTGAAAGGTTTCTTCAATCGTTTTTAGAGGTAAATCCCTCAAATATTCTTGTTGAATATATTGAACGATAGCATTTACATTACTCAACCCGAAGTCTAAATGTCTCAATTGAATGTAAATAGGAATCTGAGGTATGTTTAACTTATCTTTTGCCCATTGATAACATAACCATTTAGCATAGGTAGATTTTCCTATACCTGGGTTTCCTGTAATAATGATGCGATCGTTGTTTTGAATAATATCTGCGGATAAATAATCTGTTCCTAAATGTAACCGATCATAACTAAACCGATTAAATCGCCTTGATAAAGGCTCTTGTTCTTTTTTGACTAAGGTATTTCTATTGGATAAGTCTTTTTGTTCAATGTAAGATAAGTGTGCATAATAGTCCTCCATAGAGAGGTTTCCCAAATGTCCAAATTCATCGCCAGGAATACGAATGGTCGTAAACAGGGAGTTAGATAGATACTGCGTTTTAAATATGGACAACAGGTCACGATTTGTATTTCGAAATCGCATAGCTTCAGTCACTTCCACAAATAGAAAGTTCAGTTTTTCACTTCGCCAGTCTTCCCTAAAAACATAATACCCACAAACATCAAGCAAATCCCGAGTAGCTTCCTTTTTTCCTTGCATCATCGTCTCCACCGTCTTATAACTCGGCCACTCGCCTTGTTGCTTATGATATAATCGAGCGTGCAAATCAACATCAAATCGAGTCAACTCCTTTTGAATAAAGCGATTGATTAAGTACGCTAACTGTTTTTTCCAATTGCTGTCTTTTATACTTCCCTTCAAACTAGATTTATCTTCTTCAAACTGTGATTGTACAGCCTGAATAAATCGGTCTTCCACAGTTACACGCCTTTGTTTTGCCATTTTACAATGATTTTAAAGCTGTTTTAAAAAAAATTTAAGACAAGTTGGACACCCTACTTGGACAAGTTGGACATGTCCAAATGTCCAAGCTAAACCCCACGATATTGCACTCATGTACATCGCACTAATGATGACGTTCATCGATTCTTCATTAGGAGGCCTCCGACCTTAAACCATCAATAATATGGCTGTCGGAAATTGTGGGTTCAAACGGGACGGTAACTACCAAGACAACGTTTTGCCTAAGACAAAGCAACAGTAAATCAGGACAGTTGCAAGGGATTGACGAATCCCTTGCAACTATAATTTATAGACGATATGATGACTTAATGCTTTCCATTCTTCCACCCCATTAATCCGTGTTAAAATATATTCGTTTTCATCAATAAATGCTTTTAATTCTGTTGGATAATTAGTCAATTGTTTGAGTGCATTAATACGTTCTTGCAATGCAGGCGTTTGTAAGTCTTGTTGATAAATTGCTCGTAATAACTCTTCTCCTATTTTAATTGGTAAGGAGGGCGTGTAATCTATTAAGACTAATTGCTGTTGTTCGGTTAAACTCGCCAATAATCTGAAAATCGCTCGTTGACTATCTCGTGCAAATTGTCGTTGGCTTTTTTGCCCTATAAAATAACTCGTATCCAATATTGAAAAAAACTGAGTTGCTACCTTAAATGCTAATGTTATCTCCTCCATTTTAAGCAAATTAAAAATCAAACTATTCCACTTTTTGAGTCGCTCTCTACTATTTCTTTGCTGATTCGTACGACTTAAAATAAGATTCAATATCAAGTCCAGATACTTTGGTGTATTAGCTTTATACTGAAGTAAAAAGTCGATATAATAATTAATTCGATTATCAGAAGGATGGTGTTTAGGCTGAATATAGGATGTGAGGAGCCTGTGATAGCCTTCAAAATCTTGAGCAGGATAAAACCTAGAAATAATCTGTATCCATCTATCTAAAATAATAGCATCCGATGCTTTCGATAAAAATCCTTCTATGACCTTGAACTCATAAAAATCGACCAAGTCCGTCTTTAATAAGTACAAATAAAAATTAGTTCCAAGCTTTCTTTTACCAATTTCTTTATGAGTCAGCAAACCATTAAGTGTACTTTGGACATTGGTAAAAATAGTGGGTTGCTTTAAAATATCAATATCAATAGACATCAAGACTCGTATAAAACCTTCATAATTTGAGAATTTTTGTAGTATATCCGTCAACAACGTAACAGATTTCTGTTCTGTATTTCGATACCCCAAATATCCCTCGATTTTCTTTAATATAAAGGCATATTTCTTTTGGTTATGTTGCTCAATTACCGTATTCAGTGCAGCGACTGCCCCTTCACATTGTGCCTTATAAGCAACCATTAGTAACTGCCAAAATTTTTTAGATTTATCCAACCATATTTGTTGATTCTTCAATTCAGGTATAGAAAAGATGGTATAGAATAATTTATCAGGCACCCTATTTGCCCGAATTTCAAAACAGCCAATCAAAAACTCAAAATCTCGATTGTTCTTTACCTCCAAATGTGTCCGAATAATTTTTTGAACAAAAGGAATGAAAATTCTACTAGCTTTTGTAGGCAAGTTTGGGTCTTGTAACACATTATTTAAATAGGCACGCATCCATATCGTTTTGGAGGAATTGGGTAATGCCTGATAATCGTTTAGCAACAACTGCAATAAGCGTTCTGAGGTTTGATAAGGAGTTAATTCAGCTAACGCAAATAGTTTACATTTATATTCAAAAGGCTTTTGAATATCCAATAACCTTCTTTGTCTATCCAATATAATCTGCTCCATTTTTCCTTTACCCCACTGTAGTATCCATAATTGAGCATAGATTCGAACGATAGCAGCAGGGGTTTCCTTTTTATTGGATTCATAAATCGTAGCTAACTGCCCACTTAGGCGAGTAGCGATGTGCTCAATTTTAGCTATATGCTTATCCGTATCGTTAGATAGATAGGTATAAATGAGTTGATAGATTTTTTGATGTACTTTTTTCTCCGTTGGAAATAGTTGTATCAACCCAATAAAATGCTCAATTGCCCAATCGTAGTGCATTTCTAATAAAGTTGCTATGATTTCTATATAAATAAATAATTTATTAGCGATAGTATGTGCTAATGGTATCAACTTATGAATATGGTAAGTCACTAAAAAGTGATGGACTAGTTTTTGGTTGACGCCTGCAAATCGTCTTAATATATCTAAGTATAACATACCCAACGGCTTATTTTTCGCTATTGGGTAAATAGTTGCCAATTCTTCAAAAAGTATAGGCAACCGTTGTTTATTCGTATTGGGTATCAATTCAAAATACTTCGCAATAATCGCTTCTTTTTGAATCAATTGTTGCGTAAAAGATTGACTAAAAGCAGGTTTAGTTTCGGTCAATAACGTATAAACATAAATTGCAGAATAATTTTCGGATAATCCATTACTTTTTAAGAGTCGCATTACTTCTATCGGCACCATATCATCATAAAAAGGAGAATTTTCAGATAAAAGCAGTAACTGCTCATAGATTGGCAGTAAAAAAAGATTATCGGTATGCTGTTGAATATAGTTTTTAAATAGTGTAAATCCATCGTCTAAATGGACAAATGATTTGGCAGAAGCAAACTCAAAAAAAGTTTGATGGAAAAAACCAATGGTATTCGTTTTTTGATTAATGTCTATAATATCTCGATCCGCTAATAGAATTACACGGTCTTTTGGAATTTTCTTTTTCTCCAAAATTGTCAATACCTGTTGATACTTCAATTCAATCTTACCCTTAAAAAGCATCATCAACGCAAGATGATATACCAATCGACTTAAATCAATATCTTTTCCTTTTCGGGGCGTGATGCGTACTTCCCCCTCGATTTCATCCACATCATCTATACCAGGGCGGAAGTCCATATTTACCTTGCGTTCCCAATATATTTTATATAGTTCATGGATATTGACATTATCAGGAATGCTATTGGGCATATAAATAGAATACAACATCCTAAAGGTTAACGGATTGTAACAAACCTCTTTAATAGGTAAACCTTTATCAACCAAACTAATAATACGGTGATACTCCCGTTCAATATCTGCTTCCGAATAGCGATAGGCATATTTTCGAGTATGCTTAAAAATAGCATCTTTTAACTCTCGCTCGTCATAATCCTGAATTTCTACAGCAATAGGATTATGGATTTTATTGTGTATCAGTCGAGCTTCTTGAATCCGACTTGTACAAATAATTGGAATACCAGCCATTCTAAATTTATGAAAGGCAGTTTCAATCGCTGTAATACCATTTTCCAACTGTACCAATAAATCTAAAGTATCTATAAGAAGGAGTAATCGTTGGTTATTATGTTGAAAATATTGATGGGTGGCGATTATTTTATCCACTATATCCTCAATTGCACTAGAAGATGGGTGTAAATCGGTGGATTTGAGATACAGTCCTCGATAAGAACGTAAGGTTTCGGGAATATCAAAGACTATGGCATCAGCGTATTGTTCTTTATTTTGATACACTGACCACTCTTCTCTTAATCGGGCTTCATATTCTTTGAGTTCCCCCGAAATTTCAAAAGGAAAATTTTTTATTTCGTCTTTAGGTTTAAAATACCTTGCCCAATGCCACAGCAAACTTGTTTTACCACGCCCTGCTTCTCCTCGCACAATGATGGTAAAGGGTTTTGAAGGATCGGTATCCAGTATTCTTTTTATAATTTGCTGCTCCACCGAGCGATGAACGTACAAATCCTTTAAGTATATATAGATGAACCGCCCCTTATCAAATACTCGATCTACTTTATTGACACTACTGAGGTAACTATTGCTTAGATTTAAAATCTCATTTGCTGTTTTGTATTGCTCTGCTGCTGCTTGTTTACCTAGTGCATTTTCCACTACCGTATTAATAACCTTCAACTGATTATTGGTTTCAAAAACCGCCCACAAAGCAGAACGGGTATCATCCTTAACATCCTGAGTATCCTCTGTTTTTTGGATATTTAAGGCAAAAAAATCTGCATCAAAATATTCCACACGCTTTTCTGTCCACTTCTCTTCATATAACCACCAACCACATACATCCAATAATAGTATATCAATCGTCTTACCTTTCGGATTATCCGAAAACGCATAATAAATTGTCTTAGCACTCGGATAGTCCATGCCTTTTTCTCGAATCACTTGTTTTTGTAAGGCTTCATCCATTTGCTTTAAACCATCTTCGTCATTGATAAAATCATTGATACAAGTGGCAAAAAGCAAATTAAACCCCCTCCTACCCCAAGTATCTCTAGGATTGATGGTTTCAAACTTCTGCTCTATGGCTTCTTGAAATGGTGGTAATAATATTATTTTGGACATGGTTGATTGTATAAGTCTTTATCATTTATATTTCTTTCGAGTGTTTTCACACTACTTATAGTTTCAAATTGCTTTAATCTTAGCTAAAAACCAATGTTTATTTAAAAAATCAGATTCATTGAGCACGGTAACCAATTCAAGGCGTTCTTGCTGATATTGCTTATTCCCTCGTGTATATCTGCCATAATACCGTTCAAAAAACTTGAAAAAGCGACGGTATAATTGATAAAAATCTTGATAATATGCTCGATGATACGTCAATCGTGGTTTTTTCTTATCATGGTAAAGCATTTTACGAAAGGCATCTAATTCTTTATAAATATCCATTTCATCCTCAATTAGCGTATTTTCATCCAGTTCTAACTCCATATAAAGTTGCAATTGTAAGACCTTCATATCTAAACTTAAAAACATTTCTCGAATTGTTTTTAAGTCTTTAATGGTATCGTACGCTGCTTTAAATTTCTGCTGACAAAATTCAATAAAAGCTTTACAGTAGTGATAATATCCTTGTTTAGCGGGTAATAAATGAGAACGATACTGTTTTACAAAATGCATCGCCCAATCACTCGGTTTTTTAATTCCTTTTGGAAGATAAGGGCGATATAGCGGTTTGTCTTTATATTCATCCAATCGTAATATTAACATGACCATATTTTTATATAATCCCGAACCAATAGTAAATGATTCATCTTCCTGAACTTTTAGTTCAAGCCACTTTAAATTGTAACGAATATTTTTAATGACAAACTCCTCCTGTTCTTGGTTCACCAAATAAATCGTACAATTCGCCATATTAGAATAAATTTCTATCCATTGTATAGCATCAATGGCTTTAGTGATAGTTGGATTACCCTCCC
>CAYLSF010000191.1:0-9146 GCA_964385675.1 uncultured Saprospiraceae bacterium | reverse complement strand
GGCATTCTCTAAATATAATTTATGAGTAACTCATAATTATTTCATAAAAGCTAAAAAATATATATATAATAAATTTTATCTGACTTCTGACTTCTGACTTCTGACAATGAAATGGTCTGACTTCTTAATAGTTACAATAATGTTCTGTATATTGGATTTGATAATCAATCAATTTTGCCAAGTAACCAATGATTAAATAACCATAAATATGAAGGAATTAAACAAAAAAGTATCTAGACGGAAAGCTATTAAAACGTTGGGGTTGACGGGAGCGTCATTTATGATAGTGCCTCGACATGTATTGGGTGGAAAAGGGTATATACCGCCTAGCGATAAATTAAATATAGCAGGGGTAGGCGTAGGTGGAAGAGGAGCAGGTATTTTGAGAGCAGCTTACAATAAAGGAGCAGAAAATATTGTCGCATTGTGTGATGTAGATGATGTACGAGCAAAATCAACTTATGAGGCATACCCAAAAGCAAAACGCTATAAGGATTTCCGTAAAATGCTGGAGCAAGAGAAAGACATTGATGGCGTAATGGTAGGAACGCCTGACCATACTCATGCACCGATAGCTATGGCTGCCATGCAGTTGGGAAAGCATGTCTATGTGGAAAAACCATTAACGCATAATTTATATGAAACCCGATTGTTGACAGAAACGGCTGCTAAGTATAAAGTGGTCA
Organism: uncultured Saprospiraceae bacterium; assembly: GCA_964385675.1. Taxonomy (GTDB): domain Bacteria; phylum Bacteroidota; class Bacteroidia; order Chitinophagales; family Saprospiraceae; genus CAYLSF01. The sequence continues at coordinate 8,460 of CAYLSF010000191.1, read as the reverse complement.
CACAAATGGGAAATCAAGGGAGTTCTGGTGATGGTGTACGAAAGATACAAGAATGGATAGCAGCAGGTATTATTGGAGACGTTAGAATCGTACATTGCTGGACGAATCGACCGATTTGGCCGCAAGGCGTACCTACACCAAAAGGAAAGCATAAAATACCTAAAACGCTAGACTGGGACTTATGGCTTGGACCAGCAGCGATGCGAGATTATAATCCAGCTTACTTGCCCTTTAAATGGAGGGGTTGGTGGGATTTTGGTACAGGAGCATTAGGTGATATGGGATGTCATATTATTGATCCGCCTTTTAAAGCTTTGAAATTGGGGTATCCTACGGCTGTAGAGGCAAGTGTAGGGCAAGTATATGTAGGCGATTTTAGAATTGCAGATTTTCAAGATAGTTGTCCGCCTTCTTCTAAGGTTCATTTTGAGTTTCCAGCTAGGGAAGGGATGCCGCCTGTAGAATTGATTTGGTATGATGGTGGTATCATGCCTCGAAAACCCAAAGAAATGAAAGATAATGAAAAATTATCTTTTGATGGAGGATGTATTTTTGAAGGCTCAAAAGGAAAAATACTCTGTGGGGTATATGGTCGAAACCCTACGCTTTTACCTACATCTTCGATGCAGTATTTTAAACAACCTGAAGAGATGATTGATAGAGTACCAGAAGGACACGAAACACAGTGGGTAAATGCGATAAAAAATGGAACATCAACAAGTTCTAGTTTTGATTATGCTGGACCTTTAACGGAGACTGTGCTTATGGGAAATCTTGCGATTAGAAGCCATGAGTTGAAAGTATTAAAACCAGGTAAAACACCAAGTTCTTGGGATCCTTATGATTTTCCTGGGCGTAAGCGATTGACCTGGGATGGCGTAAATATGAAAATCACTAATTTTGATGAAGCCAACGCTTTTGTTAAGCGGGCTTATCGGAAAGGTTGGGAATTATAGTTGAAGGAGGAAACGGGTATTTCAGATACTCGTTTCCTATGCCTTTTTAATAGTTTCTATCGCTTCTTTGGTTAAACCTGTGATTTGTATAATTTGCTCAATAGGTGTATCTATCTTTAACAGATGCCTAACTACATTTGACAATGAAGTTTTAGCTTCTAATGCTTCTTGTTTAGCCTTAGCTTCTTGCTCTTTTGAAGTTTTAAGTGCCTCTTCTGCTCGGGCGAGAGCAGCTTCTTGATTTTTGAAAATATCATCAATTTCCTTTTCTCCACTTAGTCGCTGCCTAAATGCTTCATCATGAACAGGTTTACCTAAATGGTTCACTACATCTTGAAAGCCTTCTGGAATTTCTTGTAATTCCAAAATATAGTTATCCGAAGTGACCCACGCTTGATTAAATATGGTTAAGAATTGTTCTAATCGACTTTTTCTTTTATCACTCAGTCGCCTAATTTGGATAATACGAGTTTGGTGTGTTAATAATGCAACAAAGTCACTCTCCAGACTTACTTCTTTTTTAGTAACAGTATCCGTAATTTTATTATCAATACTGACGGCTAAATAAGGAATATCTTTGACATTATAGCCTAAAATATAAATAGAAATAATTGGGTAGGCTCGTTCTTGTTCATTTCCAAATTTATCTTTGAATACATCTCTTTTGATATAGCTATTCCCCAGATAAGTACGAAATCTAAGGAGATTAGCAGGTAACTTTGATTTTTGTAATTCTATTAAAACTTTCTGTTTTGTGCCTTCTGGTGTTAGTATGATGGCACTAAAATCTAGACGATAAAGTTTTAAGCCTCTTGCTCCATCTACAGTAACGATTTCTTGTTGTTCAATAACCAATTCCATGACTTCACATTCTAGTAGGGTCGATATTACTTTTTTAGCAATTCGATTATTTTGCATTAAATACTTAAATGCTACATCATATAATGGATTGATTATTTTCATAAAATGAATTTTGAGTTTTTGTTTACATAACAAAAATCATACTACTATACATTTTTATATTTAACACATAGACACCTTCTCCGTGTTCTCTGCGTCCAGAATCATTTTGGATAGTAGTATTAACAAAAATACATATTTTATAAAAAGAATTCATAAAGCTATTATGATAGTTCTTTTTTTATAGAAAAGGTAAGGCTACTTTCAACAAAACCCTTATCTTCACTATTAATTACATTATATCCTACCATCCTTCACTTTCCTTTGACTTTTTACGTTATTTTCAAATGCAGATATTTCTGTTAAATATTGAATGGTTACTCAATTATTCGATATTCACTCATTTTAAATTGATAAAAGGCGATGATTAGAAATTTGAACTATTATTTAAGTTTATGTTTGTTGATTTTTACCGTGTCGATATATGGTCAAAATACGTTAAATCGACTCAATGTGGATATAAGTGAGAATGGAACTTTGCTTCCTTTAGGAGCGGTCGGAGGATTGAATATGCCACAATATTCGGGGGCAGATTTAAATAATGATGGAATAGAGGATATGGTAATTTTTGATAAAGAGGATAATCGGATCTTGACATTTATTAATAATGGAATGACTAATCAAGTAGATTATGTTTATAACGCAGATTATGCTGAAAACTTTCCGCCTATAAAAAGTTGGGCATTGATGAAGGATTACAATTGTGATGGAATCCCAGATTTATTTGCCCGTCCGCCAGAACCCGTTGATGGAGCAGCAGTTTATCAAGGATATTATAATGCCAATAATGAATTAGCGTTTAATCGGGTACCTTTTTGGGATCATTTCAATGATGTTATCTTTTATTTTAATCCCAATAACTTTCCTGTTTCAGCCTATGTGCCTCAGACAGATATTCCAGCAGTAGAAGATATAGACAATGATGGTGATATGGACTTGTTGAGTTTTAGACAATTAGGAAGCTATGTCGTATATTATGAAAATCAGTCCGTGGAAATGGGCTATGGATGTGATAGTTTAATTTTTGAACTAAAAACGGATTGTTGGGGGCGATTTTTTGAATCGGGCGTTAATAATAGCATCAGTTTGAGTCCAAACGTAGATTCTTGCTACGGTACACCGTATTTTGTAGCCGGTAGAGGGCGGCATGCAGGTTCTACCATATTAGCCATGGATTTGGATAATGATCAAGATAAGGAGTTGTTAATTGGAGATATTTCATTTAATAATGTAGTCGCCGTTTCAAATGGAGGTACATTAGATACGGCTTTTATGACGAGTCAAGATAATAATTTCCCTAGCTATGATAGACCCGTTGATATAGCTTCTTTTCCTGGTCTATTTTCGATGGATGTCAATAATGATGGAAAGAAGGATTTGTTAGTGTCTCCTACTTTACCTGCTTCTGAAAATCAGGATGTTACATGGCTATATACCAATATAAGTACCACGAATCAACCTAACTTCCAATTTATTCAAGAGGATTTTATCGTTGGGCAAATGATTGATATGGGTACAGGAGCAAACCCGGCTTTTATTGATTATAACGCAGATGGATTGTTGGATTTATTGGTGGGTAATTTGGGCGTATTTGATAATAGTGGAATTGAAAAAGGGCGATTAGCTCTATTTGAAAATACAGGAACAGCGAATAATCCTAGCTTCAACTTGGTAGATGATAATTATCTAAATGTGGCATCTTTTGACTTGATTGGAATTACACCTACAGTTGGTGATTTGGATGGTGATGGTGATGACGATATTCTTTTTGGAGACTTTAATGGATTATTATACTATTTTGAAAATACAGCTGGTGTCGGTAATCCTGTGGCTTATGGTAATGTGCAACCTGGTTATAAAAATATTCAAGTGGGTATTTTTTCCAATCCTCATATTGTAGATGTAGATAGAGATGGCTTATCAGATATTGTATTGGGCGATGTAAATGGTATTTTATATTTCTATGAAAATACAGGGACACAAGGTAGTCCTGATTTTACTTTGGTGACTAATAGTAATCAAAATGGCTCATTTGGAGATGTAGATGTTCGACAATTTGGATTTTCATCGGGACATGCTGCTCCTTATTTTTATGATAATGATGGTGTATATGAATTATTTGTGGGTTCTCAAGAGGGTTTAATCTACAAATACACAGATATTGAGCAAAATTTAACAACGCCTTTTACAGTAGTTTCTAGCAATTTGGGGAATATGCGGGAATCGACCTACTCAAAAGTTGCAGTAGCCGATCTTAATAATGATGATTTGTTGGATTTTGTAGTAGGCACAAGACGAGGGGGAATAACTTTTTTTAGCAGTGATCTGTTTGTCAATACTGACCCAAATTTGCAACAGGCAAAACCAAAGGTTTTAATACAGCCTAATCCCGCTAAGGAGTATATTCAAATATTTATAGAAGAATTAGGAACGAATGCTGTGGAAATGAATATTTATAATGCCATCGGACAATCCGTAATGTATAGGCAGTTTAATAATATTAGTCAAATTCAGCCGATTAATGTAGCTCATTTGCCTAAAAGCGTATATTTTATCCAGTTAAAAATTGGAGAGCAATTAGTTGTAAAAAAGATTGTAATTCAATGATTTAGCAAATGAATTAAGTTATTGTTACAACATTGAATTTAAAGGTTTCAAAAATTAATTTTAACAAAAAGATGACTTTAATGTAAAAAAGATGTAAGTTTGTGACAGATTTTTCACCTACCAACAGACTTTATACTTACAATTTTTGTAAAGATTGCTTACTCACTACCACTAAGTGTCTAAAAACTGGAATAATTTCCATTAACAATGTCTAATCATCTTTGGAAAAGGTAAATTAAAAATATGTTCTTATCAATTTAAAGATTGGTGTGAACATGTTTTATTTGTTAAAAGTCATTAGATATGACAATATCTAATGGTTTTTATAATGTGCTGATTGATAGCCTTTTTTGAAGGAATAACACCATCATAACTACTTGTTGTAAAGTTGTGCTTTCTGTCTATTTCTATTCAAAATTTCCTATCACTACATTATAAGTTCTATTAATTTATCTAGGATATAACTTTATGGTATAAAGTATGTCAATTATGAACTAAAACACATCAAACATGAAAGGGGTAGTATTTACAGAGTTCTTAGATATGGTAGAGGATGTTTTCGGAATAGAAACGGTTGATAATGTAATAGAAGCTTCAGAAGATAAATTATCAACAGGAGGAGCTTATACTGCTATAGGCACTTATCAGCATAGCGAAATGATTACTTTGGTTACTCAATTGAGCAAAGAAACTGAACTTCCTGTAGATAAGTTAGTTTATACCTTCGGGAAACACTTGTTAGGGCGTTTCACTAGTTTATATGGACATTTTTTTCAAGAAGCTAAGGATACATTTGATTTCTTAGAAAGTATTGAGAACTATATACATGTAGAGGTACGAAAATTGTACCCTGATGCAGAGTTACCCACGTTTGAAACCCAACGAATAAGCGAATCAAAATTAGTGATGGATTATTATTCTGAAAGAGCTATGGGAGACCTAGCAGCAGGTTTGATACAAGGTACGATAGAACAGTATGGAGAGTCAATTACTTTTGATAAAGAAAATATTGCAGGTACAGACGGTAAAAAAGTTCGTTTTACACTAACAAAATCGTAATTGATTTGTACATTTAATAGGCATTAGCGATGGTTATGAATAACTTTTCTCAACAGCAACTTCTAGCAGAACTGGAACGACTCAAAGCTGAAAATGCTCAACTAAAAGAGCAATTATCAGCTAAGGAGACGCTTGAGGGACGTTTAGATCGTCGTTATCAGCGAGAAAGGAGGGCGAGGAAAGAGGCAGAGCGAATTATGGAGGAGCGTAGTTTAGAGTTATTTAATGCTAATCAACAGTTATCGAATCTTAATAAAGCACAAGAACAAGTCCTAAATGAACGTACACATCAGTTGCGTGAGAATATAGAAACACTAGAACGTGTTAATAAAGAAATCAAACAATTTACCTATTTAGCATCCCATGATTTGAAAACCCCTTTACGAGCCATTGGGAGTTTGATAGGTTTTATCGAAGATGACTTATCACATCACCCTGAAATACGAAATACCTTCCAAGATTGCATTGATTTGATTAAAATTCGAGTCAATCGAATGCACCGATTGCTCAATGCCATATTAGAGTATTCTAATATTGGAAAGTATAAGAAACATGTAGAAACGGTTTATGCCAAAGACATCGTAGAAGAAGTTATGAGCAGTATCACCCTACCCATTGGATTTAAGATTGAATTGAAAGATAATTTATTCTTCTTAAATGTTAACCGTAATCGCTTGTATCAGATATTTCGACATATTGTAGAGAATGCAATCAAGTATCACCATAATCCATCGGCGGGTTTAATTACTATAAGTTCTACACAAGGCGAAGATAAATGCACTATTTCTATTAGAGATAACGGCCCTGGTATTGCTACGAAGTACCATGAGCGTATTTTTAAAATCTTCCAAACCCTAGAGACTAAAGATAAGAATAAGGAAAGCATTGGAATTGGATTGCCAATTGTAAAGAAGATTGTAGAAGAAGAAATGAATGGTATCATCACCTTTGACTCTGACGCAGGGCGAGGTACTAATTTTATTATAGAATTTCCTACTTCTATTTTAGCACGGTTTTAAGACTTCCTTCATTTAATACATTTGGCAGAATAATGCTTTACATAAGTTCGTAAACTACTTTATATTGGTAGAATTAAACAAAATCAGTCATACTCAAATTTGATAGGAATCCTTAAATCCATTTCAACGGTCTCGCCCGTTAGCGTTTTAGCAGCTATCCAATTGGGCATTTTCTTGACTATTCTTAGAGCTTCTTCATCACATCCATATCCAATTTTTCTGGAAACTTTAATATTAGATAAGCCCCCCACTTTATCTACATGAAATGAGACCACTACAACTCCCTTTATCCCTTTTTCTTTAGCTGCTGTGGGGTATTCTAAGTTATCATAGATGAAGGCTAACATCTTTTTGTCTGCACAGATTTTCCTGTCTTGCTTTGTCATACTGACCTCCGCCTCACAACCTGGAAACATAGGCATATTTTCCATCTCTACTTCTTCTAATGTCTTACCAACAGGCTGTGCTTTACAACTTACGAAAACTGTAATGACGATGAAAATAATTGAAAATACGACTAATCTTTTCATGATGAGTTAAATTTTAAATGGATAAATTATTTGATTAATTATGATATAATTACCAGTTTGAAACGTTTATAGTGATTGTTCCCTCCTCCTCAGTGTTTGTATCCTCAATCTTTTCCCCTAACAATTCTCGATAAAAAATCGAGGTTTTAAACCTATCAATATACATTTCTATTGGAGCAACTTCACCATAACCTAATGAAATCCTAGGCAATTCCATATAGTAGTCAAAAAATTTAATGGTTGCTCGTTCTGATAGGTATGGCTCAGTAGAGGTAGCTTCATTTTCAAGACCACAATCTTCTGGAACATCAACTTTTCTACAAGTTTTATCATGTGGATACTGAAACTTTTCCTCCATATTATCCAGTTCCTTGATAAGCTCCTCTTTTGTATATCTTTTCTTGATGGCTCGAAGTAAAATAGGACGGAGTCGGTAATCAGACCAGCTGGGTAAGGTAGTTTTTAGTAATTTATCATACTGCCCTAGTCCTTCATAACTAATTGCATAGAGATATTTTAGATGACTTGTATATCTAAGTTCTCCTGTTCCACAGTTATATTGTACGGGATATTGGGTATCTGCTAGTTGAACATATTTTAAGGCTTTTTCAAATTGTTGTTCAGCAATGTAGATTTCAGCTAGGTATATAGCCGCACTGTTTTTGTAGTGTGATGAAAAACTACCATAGCCGAGTAGTTTTTTCGTTTTAAATCCTCCTATATCCGAAGAATAATAATGCATTTCATTGAAAAGTTGAGTGGTATCATCTGCTAGGATACCTAAAAAGATATTTTTAGCTTTTTCATATTCATTGTCAAGGTAAAAGGTCACCCCTGATTCATAAATCTCTTTTGCTTTTTCATCATATTCATCCTCTATATCATACAGATTATCATGGATAGTTGAAGCCAATACTGCGTTTTGAGATTCAAATGAATTATTGGGGTCTGATTCAGTGCATGAATTGAATATCATTGAAAATAGGCCTAAAAAGATACTTAAATTAAGCTTTAATTCCATATTACTTAAGATGCTAATGTTTAATAAAAAAATGTCTGTAACCAATAAAAATTAACTAAGATGCTGTGTTAATTATTGGCAATTTGTCCTATTATCTTTTGGTGTTATATTAATTTTTAAAAATTAAGTTACTTTATTGTTATCCAATTTGAATTAGTTAAAGTTATGAAAGCTTGAATATGCATGAAATATTTTGCAGGATTATCACCTTCAGAATTGCTAATAATTTGTATTCTTCTTAAAATTTCTTTGGCAATAATATTTGTATTATTTAGTTTTTCACAAATATCAATGATTGAACGACTAAT
>CAYLSF010000190.1:253-9171 GCA_964385675.1 uncultured Saprospiraceae bacterium | reverse complement strand
ACGTTACGAAGAACTCTTGCAACGAAATCCTCAATTCTTTCAAACGGCTTTTAATAAACATATTGCCAATTATTTAGGCATCACACCTGTATCGCTATCTAGAATCATTAAAAGGAAGAAATTGAGGTGATTAAAATTTCCATTGTTTAGTATATCTATCACTTTGAATTTTATATGAGTATGTTACGAATATTCACGACTCTTTTCTGTGAAAAGTCGTAACTAATATTCGCAAGATTCCGTGTCAGGCACGGAAAGACGAAGTGTTGAGTGATTACGTTGTATAAGTTATGATTAATCAATCAATTTTAGAACCTACCTTTCGGCAAACAGGTTTGGAATTTGTGATTTTTAGTTGAAATAATTAACACATGTAAATTTTATTTTAAGCATGAATACCTAATTTTGTTTTGTCAAAAGATTAATTGCAATTAAGTTATTTTAAAAAGTAGTATATTAGGGCATATTTAGAAGGTGTGCTGCTAATGAGATTTTCTAAACGGATAGAATTATGAATAGTGACAAGACGATAATGGGCATCGAAAATTTTGATGTAGTAGCTGTGTTAGGCGTTTTAATCTTCTTTGGATTAATGGAAGTTATTTCTGGATATTTACATCGTACAGAGCGTAAAACGAGTGATTGGATTCAAGAGGCAGGAGGTTTTTTGATGTTAGCTTTAGGAATTAAACCATTGGTTGTGATTGCAGTGGTATCAATTGGAAGTCTTGCTGGAATTGGCCAACCATTTGCTGAATGGAATTTTTGGGTATTACTAGCTTTCTATATATTAATTGATGATGTCTTACAATATTGGTATCATCGTTCGGCTCATGAGTATGAATTTTTATGGAAATTGCATCGCCCACATCATCAAGCGGAAGAAATGGGTTTTTTCATTTCTTATCGTAACGCGGGCTTGTATTATGTGATTATGCCTAATATTTGGTGGGTAGCTTTTGTAACCTTAATGGGTGGTGGAAAGGCAGTCGCTTTAGGTTTATTTTTAAAACAACTCGTGATTATTGGTTCACATAGTACATTGCATTGGGATCAGATCTTTTATAAAAATAAATTCTTAAAACCAATTGTACAGGTCTTAGAACGTATCATTATTACCCCTGCATTTCATCACGGGCATCATGGTAAATCTATGGCAGATGGTATTAGTGACCCGAATGGAAACTTTGGTAACATGTTTTCAATATGGGATCAAATTTTTGGTACAGCTAAATTTACACATCAATTCCCTACGGAATTGGGGTTGATAAACGACCCAAAAGAAGAATGGACAGCAGCTTATTTTTATCCTTTCGTAAAGTCCGCTAATACAGAAAGCGAGATTGGTAAAGGCTACAAAAAGGAATCAACCATTAGCTTAGAACCAAGTCAAGTTCATTTAGAAAAAGGAAATCACCTATGGTGTCAATGTGGATTTAGTAAAAATCAACCGTTCTGCGATGGTTCGCATCATGGTACGAAGATAAAACCAAAGTTATTTGAAGTTAAGCGAGAAGGAAATTATCGTTTGTGTAACTGTAAGGCGACTAAGTCAGGACCGTTTTGTGACGACTCACACCTTGAGATGAAAGAATAAAGTAAGGCATCGGACGCTTTTTTAACCTCTACAGGGATAAATTATTGATAACTAGATCTCTATAGAAAGCGTCCGATGCCTATTAATAACCAAATAAAACCATTATATGAAAAGTAAGTTTGACTATATCATTATCGGAGCAGGCTCGGCGGGTTGTGTCATGGCAAACCGATTATCGGCTAGTGGACAATATTCCGTACTGTTATTAGAGGCAGGAGGGAAAGATAAAAATCAAGATATTCATATTCCAGCGGCTTTTCCGAAACTGCTGAAGACGGATGTAGATTATGCCTATCACACAACACCACAGAAAAATGCTGGAAACCGTAAATTATATTTACCTCGTGGTAAGGTGTTAGGAGGATCGAGCAGTATTAATGCGATGATTTATATCCGTGGTAATAAAGCCGATTATGATGAGTGGGCAAGTTTGGGAAATAAAGGATGGTCATATAGTGAAGTTTTACCTTACTTCAAAAAAGCAGAAAATCAACACCATATCAAGGATGAGTTTCATGGAACGGGTGGGCCACTTTCTGTCATGAATCGTAATTACACCAATGAATTGTCAGATGTATTTGTGAAAGCGGGGAAGGAATTGGGATATGATTATAATTCGGATTTTAATGGAGCGAAGCAAGAAGGATTTGGGTACTATCAAGTCACCCACAAAAATGGAGCAAGATGTAGTACGGCTGTTGCGTATTTACACCCTATAAAATCTCGTAAAAACTTAACGACTGAAATTAACGCAACTGTTGAACGCATTACTATAGAAAATGGAGCGGCTACAGGCGTTGTCTATAATCAAAAAGGAAAATCCATTACGGTAGAAGCCAATAAAGAGGTGATTTTGAGTGCAGGGGCGTACAATAGTCCTCAAATATTGATGCTATCAGGTGTAGGAGATGGAGATGAGTTGAAAAAGCATAATATTCCTGTGGCAAAGCATTTACCTGGTGTAGGAAAGGGCTTGAAAGATCATTATGTTTACTTCTCTATTTTCCATTCTTCTTTCAAAAAATCTTTAGATTCTGCGGAGAATTTTCCTGTGATTATCAAGAATTTATTCCAATACTTAGTGTCTAAAAAAGGGCCATTCTCCAGTAATGTTGGAGAGTCTGGGGCTTTTGTGAAGTCTCCAGAGGAATCTGTTATTGATACGCAATTTCACTTTGCTCCAAATTACTTTGTAGAGCATGGCTTTGAAAACCCAGATAAGGGGAATGGTTATTCCATAGGAGGTAAGGTTCTAGTGCCTAAGAGTTCAGGAACAGTAAAGTTAGCTTCTAGTAATTATAAAGCTGCACCCGCAATAGATCATGCCTACCTATCGGATGATGATGATATGCGTAAATCGATTTGGGGTTATAAATTAGCTCAAAAACTAGGTATGGCAGATGCTTTTGCGAAGTATCGCTCTTCTATTTTTATGCCGAATAATTTATTGAATGATGATAGTGCTATAGAAGACTTTATTCGTTCAACAGGTGAAACGCTTTATCATCCAACCTCTACCTGTAGAATGGGACAAGATGATATGGCGGTGGTAGATGATACCTTGAGGGTGAAAGGAATACAGCATTTGAGAATCGTTGATGCGTCGGTTATGCCAACAATTTCAAGAGGAAATACCAATGCACCAACAATTATGATAGCTGAAAAAGCAGCTGAGATGATTTTAAATGGTGTGAAAGCTATTCAAAATGAGCAACCGATGGTTGAGCAAGCATAAATTAAATTTTTTAGAACAGAGAGTAGGGAAGCGAGAATAGAGATAGTATCTATTCACTTCTGATTTGTCTCTATTCTCGGCTCTTTGTTCTCTATTCTATAATAACATAAACTAAATAGATATGCCAGTTACTTATGAAGTAGATATTGATAGAATCAATCGAGTGTTTGAAGCGCAAAAAGCGAATGCTCCTAAAATTGCATTGACGACGTATAAAGAACGTCTACGTAAACTAACCGCACTATCGGATGCGGTGTTGAAATATCAACAAGAGTTTAGGGATGCTTTGTATGCCGATTATAAAAAGCCTGCGGCTGAGGTAGATTTAACGGAAATCTTTGTGATTACGAGTGAGGTAAAACATGCAAAAGCTCACCTTCGTAAATGGATGCGGAAGCAAAAAGTAGGTACACCAATGGCATTATTGGGTTCTTCTTCTTGGATTCATTATGAGCCTAAAGGTGTTTGTTTAATTATTGGTCCTTGGAATTACCCCATGCAATTGACTTTTGGGCCTATGATTTCTGCTATCGCTGCTGGAAACACTGTGATGTTGAAACCTTCAGAATATACGCCACACTGTAATGCAGTCATGCGTAAAATTGTTGACGAGCTATTTGACGAAAATGAAGTGGCTATGTTTGAGGGAGATGTGCCTGTATCAACTGCATTATTGAAATTGCCATTCAATCATATTTTCTTTACGGGGTCTCCACAAGTGGGTAAAATAGTGATGGCAGCAGCGGCTAAACATCTAACTTCTGTTACGCTAGAATTGGGTGGGAAATCTCCAACCATTATTGATGAAACAGCGAATATTAAAGGAAGTATTAAACGTTTAGTTTGGAGTAAATTCTCCAATAACGGTCAAATTTGTATTGCTCCTGACTATGTTTTAGTACACGAAAGCAAGAAAGAGGAACTGATAACAGAAATCAAAAAGACCTTAAAGACATTCTATGGAGATGATGTGCAGTCGTCAGATAATTATATGCGTATCATTAATGCGAATAACTTCAAACGAGTTCGCTCTTATTTGGATAACACCATTAAAGAAGGCGGAAGAGTTGTGGTAGGTGGTAAAATGGATGAATCTGAAAACTTCATTGAGCCAACGGTAATTATGGATGCACCATTGGATTCTGATTTGATGCAAAAAGAAATTTTTGGACCTCTTTTACCTATCGTGACGTATAAAAATATTGATGATGCTTTAGCGATTATCAATGAAAAGGAAAAGCCATTAGCACTCTACATTTATAGTAGTAACAATAAAAATATTGATTACATTATTAAAAATACGAGAGCGGGCGGTACATGTATCAATAATTCTGCTGTTCACTTTTTTAATAATAATCTACCATTTGGTGGTTCTAATAATAGTGGAATTGGTAAGAGTCATGGATTCTTTGGTTTCCAAGCCTTTTCCAATGCAAGAGGAGTGTTGAAGCAAAATTTACCACCTGCATTAGAGCAATTAATGCCACCTTACACTAATCTAAAATTGAAATTGATTAATCAGACGATTAAGTGGTTTTAATGGAATGGAGAATTGAAAATTAAGAATTGAAAATTTTTCCTTTTGAAAGAGGTTATTCCTGAGGGGAATAGCCTCTTTTTAGTTAGGTTGAAATTTTGTATATTTGAATAATAACGATTGAATAGATATGATAGAAACGATTGAATTAAAAAAACAAAGGACAGAAACGGAAGAGTTACAAGTGCCTGATTATTTGATTCGGGACATTATTAATGGTGTTCCTTATTATTATAAAGGGTATAAGGAGGTATTGAGAAACCAAAAAACACTAGAGGAAACTATGGGTTCAAGTACATTACAGTCTGTTATCATTTCATTGATAATGAAATCATTATTTATGGCATCTAAAGATGATGACTATTTCATTTTGACGAATGAAGTCGGTAATAAACTCAATAAAGGAGAGTATTTTAGTTTAGATCTAGCTATTTATGATAATGCGGTATTAACCTCAGATAATATAGATATTCACTATTCTAATGTTCCGCCAAAAGTAGTTGTAGAAGTTGATATAAAAATAGATTTAACAAAAATGTCGCAATTCGAATACGTTATTAATAAAAGCGATAAACTTTTAGCGTATGGTACAGAACAGATATTATGGATTTTATCTAAAACCAAAAAAGTATTAATTATTAATAATTCTAAGAATTGGCACTTAGCAGATTGGAGTGATGATATTTTATTAGTAGATGAGCATACTATTAATATTGAAGCAATGTTAAAATCAAAAGGAATTGAATAGAAAAATACTGCTTCAAAAATTAAAATCAGCCCCCTTTTAATATCCTTTCCGAAAAATCCTATTTTTGCATTTTTTAGAAAATGAGTGCTAGCCATGAAGCAGTTGAGGTATCAATATACCAAAGAAATTTCAATTGAAAAGTTGATACCATTATATCAAGATGCAAATTGGATAGCATACACCAAAACACCAGATTTATTACAACAAGCCATTGCTCAATCCCTATTTGTAGTGAGTGTTTGGGATAATGATTTGTTAGTTGGGCTAGTCAGAGTAGTAGGTGATGGTTTGACGATTATTTATATCCAAGATATTTTGGTGTTAAAAGCCTATAAACGGCAAAAAATAGGAACGAAATTAGTCGAAATAGTATTAAAGGAATTTAAATCCGTTCGGCAAAAAGTATTGTTGACTGATGACACACCCGAAACTAGAGGATTTTATGAAACATCAGGCTTCACCTCTTGTGATAAAGGTTCATTAGTCGCATTTGCAAAATTTTCATAGAGTAGAGAAATGAGAATAGAGAGGAGAGACTAAATACAGTCTCTAATCTCTATTCTCCGTTCTCGCTTCTAAATTTAATAGAATATGATTTCAACACGTTACAATCCGAATGAAGTTGAGGACAAATGGTATCAACATTGGCTGGATAAGGACTATTTTAGTTCTAAGATTGATCACTCGAAAGAGCCGTATAGTATCGTCATCCCTCCGCCAAATGTCACGGGTGTCTTACACATGGGACACATGTTGAATAATACTATTCAAGACGTATTGATTCGTAAGGCGAGAATGGAAGGTAAGAATGCGTGTTGGGTACCTGGAACGGATCATGCTTCGATTGCGACGGAGGCGAAAGTCGTTAAGATGTTGCGAGAGCGAGGTATTAAGAAGTCGGACTTGACCCGTGAGGAGTTTATGGAATATGCGTGGGAATGGAAAGAGAAATATGGTGGCATTATTTTAAAACAATTACGCAAATTAGGGGCATCGGCAGATTGGAATCGAACTCGCTTCACGATGGAACCGAAGCTTTATGATGCCGTAATTGAGGTATTTGTTGATTTATACAATAAGGGAAAAGTCTATCGTGGTTTGCGGATGATCAATTGGGATCCAGAGGCAAAAACGGTATTGTCGAATGAAGAAGTAATTCGTAAAGAAACCAAATCAAGGTTATTTCAAATTCGCTATAAAGTTGATCATGGTGACAATGAACCGCACGAATTGCAGCAATTGCAACGAGACATCAATAATTTGGAACGCATCATTATGGGCTTGAAAAAAAGAGCCTTACGCAATCGTTCATTAAAGATGGAGTTAGGGATGTACCTCAAAGATTTGGCAAATTACAAAGCAAAATATGCCGCGGCAGATGCTAAATATAATTGGGTTACAATCGCTACCGTTCGTCCTGAAACGATTATGGGGGATACCGCTATTGCGATAAACCCAAAAGATGAGCGTTACACGCATTTGCGAGGTAAACGAGCATTCGTTCCCTTAATTGGTCGTTCTATTCCAATTATTTTTGACCGTTATGTAAAAATGGATTTTGGGACAGGTTGTTTGAAAGTAACCCCTGCTCATGATCCAAATGATTATGAAATTGGTTTAGCTCATAATTTGGAGGTGATAGATACCTTGAATGAAGATGGAACGCTTAATGAATCGGCTCAAATTCATGTAGGGGTTGACCGATTTGAGGCTCGAAAGCTAGTCGTAAAAGATTTGAAAGTTGCAGGGCATTTGGTAAAGTCTCAAAG
The DNA here is from genome assembly GCA_964385675.1 of uncultured Saprospiraceae bacterium. Taxonomy (GTDB): domain Bacteria; phylum Bacteroidota; class Bacteroidia; order Chitinophagales; family Saprospiraceae; genus CAYLSF01. The sequence goes on along the minus strand of CAYLSF010000190.1, from coordinate 1,785 downwards.
CTATAATAATGAAGTAGGCTATTCTGAGCGAACAGATGCTGTTGTTGAACCTCGTTTGTCGTTACAGTGGTATGTAGATATGGAAAAGCTGGTAAAGCCAGCTTTGGATGCGGTAATGGAAGATGTAGTTCAATTTCATCCTGAGAAGTTTAAAAATACGTATGCACATTGGATGAATAACATCAAAAATTGGTGTATCTCTCGTCAATTGTGGTGGGGGCAGCGGATTCCAGCGTACTATTATGGAGAAGATATTTTTGTAGCGAAAACGACAGAAGAAGCCCTTGAATTAGCAAAAGCTAAAACAGGAAATGCGGATTTAACGGTTGAAGATTTGCATCAAGATGAAGATGTATTGGATACCTGGTTTTCATCATGGTTATGGCCAATTTCGGTTTTTGATGGTTTTGAATCCAAAGAAGAAGTCGATTATTACTATCCAACTTCTGTATTGGTAACAGGTTGGGATATTATCTTTTTGTGGGTGGCTCGTATGATTATTTCGGGATATGAATATCGGGAGGAGCGTCCGTTCAAGGATGTTTACTTTACAGGAATGGTACGAGATAAGCAACGCCGCAAAATGAGTAAATCCTTAGGAAACTCACCCGATGCGTTGAAAATGATAGACGAGTACGGAGCGGATGCGGTTCGTTTTGGAATGCTATCATCTGCAGCAGCAGGAAACGATTTATTATTTGATATGAAGCTCGTAGAGCAAGGGCGTAACTTCAATAATAAAATGTGGAATGCACTTCGATTGATTAAAGAAGCCTGGATAATTGTGGATGAAAATCCAAATCCACAATCTAAAATACTCAATGAATTAGCGATTGAATTTATGGAAAATCGCTTGAATCAAGTCGCTAGTGGATTACAAGCGAGTTTCGATACCTATCGTCTATCCGAAGTTTTAGTAAGTTTACGCAGTTTAATTTGGGATGACTTTTGTTCTTGGTATTTAGAAATGATTAAGCCGATCTATGGTGAGCCGATTGATAAGGCAACAGTAAATGCCTCTATCAGTCTATATGAGCGGATGTTGACGTTATTACATCCTTATATGCCATTTATTACTGAGGAAATCTGGCATGGATTAAAAGAGCGTAAGGAAGGCGAAGATTGTATCATTAGTGCTTGGTCGAATGGAGGTGATTATGATGAAAATATCTTAAAAACTATTGAGCAAGTTCAAGATATTATCGCTAAGGTGAGAGATCTTCGTAATAAAAATCAATTGAAGCAAAAGGAATTATTAGAGGTTTGTGTTTTGAAAACAAATAATGCACAAGCATTATTAAATAATGAACGTATCACTGCTTTTCTACTTCGTTTAGGTTATTTAAAATCAATTAGTTTAGTAGATACACCTATTGAAGATGCAATTGATTTTGTGTCTGGAACCGATAGATTTTTTGTAAAAATTGAGAAGAAAATAGACGTAGCCGCAGAGCGTAAACGCTTAACCGCAGAATTGGCAAAAGCGAAGAAGTTTTTAATTGGTACAGAGAAGAAACTTGGCAATGAACGTT
>CAYLSF010000190.1:0-234 GCA_964385675.1 uncultured Saprospiraceae bacterium | reverse complement strand
AATAATGCACCGCCTGCTGTGGTAGCTAAAGAACGTCAGAAGTTAGCTGACGGTCAAGCTAGGGTTAAGAATTTGGAGGAAAGTTTGGCTAAGTTGGGGTGAAAACGGTAAACGGTTGACGGTAAACGGTGAACGGTCGGTAACTTCGTTACCTTGACGGTTTTAGAAAGTCATCAGTTGATTCTGTTTGGAATCGGCTGATGGCTTTTGTATTTTATCGAATTAGAGTAATGG
>CAYLSF010000189.1:0-9209 GCA_964385675.1 uncultured Saprospiraceae bacterium | reverse complement strand
ACATATTCCGATGCAATTGACTATCGAAAATGACGCTATTTTTTTGACAGGGCATATCTCAAAGGGTAATCGTCAATGGAAAGGGTTTGAGGAAACTCAAGAGGTGTTAGCAATTTTTCAAGGACCACATACTTATGTTTCTTCGTCTTGGTATGATCATGAAAATGTCCCCACTTGGAATTATGTAGCTGTACATGTATATGGTCAAATTGAGGTTTTAGAAGGCGACGCCTTATTTAAAGACCTTGAAAAGCTAGTAGATAAATATGAGAAAGAGTCCAAAAACCCTTTAAGTATCCATGATTTATCCGAAAAATATGTGAAGCGAGAAATGCGAGGGATTGTTGGGTTTAAAGTTAATGTAATGGATATTCAAGCTCAATATAAATTGTCTCAGAATCGTAATGACGTAAGTTATCAATCTATTATTCAGCACTTAAAAACTTCAAGCGATCCTGATGCTAAAGCCGTTGCTCAACTGATGGAGGAGCGAAGAAAGAAAGGATAGTGGTAAATGATTTTTAGGATTACTACAAAGTTATATCAACTAAAAACAGCGTTTAAACAAGGAAAAATCTCTGTCTAAACGCTGTTTCATATCCGTTCAATTATTCTAACTCCCTAGAAACTAAACCCTAAACGAGTATAGTAGTACGCTCCTGCAAATCCCATTTGTACAGAATCCCAGTATCCAGAACTATCTGTGCTACCATAATCTTGTTGAGTAGGATAAGCATTGAATATATTATTACCGCCTAAGGTAAAATTAAAGTTTTTGCTTAACTTGTAAGATAACGTCAAATCAGCCGTCACTTTAGAATCATAGTTTACTTCTTCTCCTACGAAACCAATATAACTTACGCTACCAAATTGAGTTACTCCACCATTTACCGAAAATTTCTTATAGCTGTAATTGATGTTTAACGTAAACTTACTAGCCGGTGCTGCATCTTCCATTAAGGTACGACCTCTATCACCAAAGAACGTTTGAGCATCTAAGTTACCATTTTTAACATTCGTTACTTCCAAGTCATTTAAGTTACCTGCTAAAGCCATCATGATATTACCTTCGCCCAAAGCTGCACGGTAAGATAAAACCACATCTAAACCTAAAGAACGGGTATCCACGCCATTTGCGAAGAATTGTGCCGTTTGAACACCGATACCTAAAGAAGTTGCATCAAAATTATTGGTCAACGTAATTCTGTCTTCAATATCAATATAATAACCATCAATAGTAGCGGTGAACCCATCTTGACTATACGTTAAACCCAAACTACCATTTAAAGATTCTTCTTGCTTTAAGTCTTGAATACCGAATGCTTTTGTGATCGGGCTATTGTTAGCCGATAATAAAGATTCGTTTAACTGACCATCTACAAAAGACGTAAACCGTAAGTTGTAATAAATTTGAGCTAATGATGGTGCTCTAAACCCTGTACTCAACGCTCCTCTGAAAGATAAGTTATCCGTTGCATTAACACGAGCCGCAATTTTCCAGTTTAAGGTACTACCAAAATCTGTGTAATTTTCAAATCTAATTGCACCACTCAATAAGAATTGCTTAGATACATCATATTCCACATCACCATATACCGCAAAGTTAGAACGGTTTCTATCTACTTCATTTGCAGGACTATATCCAGGGAAACCTTGAGAACCCGCTGGGCGACCTGTAGAAACTTGTGTTGGACTTGTAATGAGAATACCTGCTGTATCATACGCTCCATAAGAACCAGGCTCACCTGCAAAAATGGTAAAGTTATCTGTTCTATATTCTGTACCGAAAGCTACATTGATACCAGATTCATCACTTTGCTCGAAATATTTAGAGAAATCTAAGTTCGTTGTATTTTGCGTTAAGGTGTGACCTCCTGCATCAAAATCCGTTGGAGAAGCATCTCCTAAAGTAGCATTGTTTGTTCCTTTGATAAAATAATGGAAATCATTTTTACCCACAGTATTGTTAAAATCAACACTCCATCCAGAAGTTGTTTGTTTTCTAACCCCAGCAGATACAGAATTGTCTGTAATGATGGAGGTAATACGAGGCGTAAAACCATTTGGATATAAAGACGCTACCGTACGATCATCATCAATAGCAGGACTACGAGTAAACGCGTAAGCATCGGTATCTCTATAGTTTCTACCACCAAACATATAAAACTCCGTGCTTTTACTTAATGGAATAGCCGAGTTCATAAATACAGAAAAACCACTAATGGCAGCTTCTCCCATACCTCTACGCCAAGGTGCACCTGGGCGTAATGTTCTTTCTTTATCAATAAATTCTGTAGTAAAATTTACGAAACCACCATCACCCACATCAAAGCCATAGTTAGCATCTACCTTATAGGTCAAACCATCCAAACTAGGATAATCATTAGTCGTAGCTGCACCATCGCCATCCGGGTCAGTGAAATTACCAGGAATATTAGACGCTTCTGGATCAAATGTTCCTGGAGGGGTTGAGTTATAAGCTCCTAAGGAAACAGAACCCGTTAATTTATTAGTTTCGTTTCTCAATACAACATTAATCACCCCCGCAATGGCATCAGAACCATATTGTGCTGCTGCACCATCTCTTAAGATTTCGATTCTTTCAATAGCAGAAGCAGGAATAGCATTAAAATCAGTTCCTGTGTTACCTAAACCTCTAGTACCAAAAATATTAATCAAAGAAGATTGATGTCTTCTTTTACCATTGATTAATACTAATGTTTGATCAGGTCCTAAACCTCTCAAAGAAGCGGGATCGATGTGTTCTGCACCATCTGAACCCGACTGCTTAGTTGCATTGAAAGAAGGTGCTAAATATTGTAAAATACGGTTTAACTCAACATTACCATTTCTATTTGCAACATCTTGAATGTCAATAATATCCACAGCAACAGCCGTTTCTGTAGAAGAACGCTTATAACTACGAGAACCGACTACTTGTACCGTTCCTAAATCGATACCTTCACTCATTGTCACATCCAAACTTGTTTTTCCTTCTAAAGCGACTTTTTGTGTAGAAAATCCCGTGTAACTAAAAACTAAGGTTGCGTCTCCTGAGCTTACTGATAAGGTATATTTACCTTCTAAATCTGTTGTTGTACCATTTGTAGTTCCTTCTTCGGTAATATTTACACCGATTAGCCCCTCGCTACCATCCATAACTTTACCTGTTACTACGTGCTGAGCAAAAGCCATGGAAGTACAACATACTAGTGATACTAAGAGTATTGTATTCTTCATCATAAAAGATTTGCAGGAATGTGTAATGATTGATTTCTGAGTAACCGTTTGACACAAAGAACTACTATTATTTCCAGTTTGATACTGTAAAATAATTTATACAAAATGGTTTTATCATATCAGTTTGGATAATAACTAGGGCTCGTGTCTAAATTTTAAACTATTATATTCTCTCAGATTACCAGAAATTAAATCCTAAAACATTCTCTAATTTAAATAATTGGTTTAGCGTAAAATTCACTCTTATTTCTTCAAAAAGAGTAGATTCAATGAAAATTATCTTTAGGGTTAAAATTGATTTTAATTAACATTTAGATGATACTCGATTAACATAATCGTAATATTATAGCGACAAAGCTATCAAAAAATTAATAAAGTCCACTCAATTTTATTTATTTCTTTAGAATAGGTAGCCTGATTTTATTGAAATAATGCCATTTTTGCAATCAGAAATCAAGATAAAATGGCAAAACAACAGAAAGTATCAAATTGGGGAAATTATCCAAAACAAACCGCTCAAGTCACAACATTAGATTTTGTAGAGGATGTTCAAAAATTTGTAAAATCCTCAAAAACAGTGTTAGCAAGAGGTAATGGACGATGTTATGGAGATGCAGCACTACATGATAATATTTTTTCTACCCTAGCTTTAGATAAAATTCTTGATTTTGATATAAATACAGGTATCATCACTTGTCAATCAGGTGTTATATTAGAAGAAATCATTAATTTGGTGTTGCCCAAAGGTTTCTTCTTACCCGTAACACCTGGCACAAAATTTATAACGATAGGCGGTGCAATTGCTGCTGATGTTCATGGTAAAAATCACCATTCAGAAGGTTGTTTTTCCAATCATGTTTATGCTTTTGATTTATTGATTGAGGATGGTTCGATTCTTACTTGTTCAAAGACTGAAAATACCGATTTATTTTGGCAAACCATTGGTGGAATGGGGTTAACAGGGATTATTCTTCAAGCTACGTTTCAACTTAAAAAAGTAGAAACGGCTTATATTAAACAAGAAACCTTAAAAGCTAAAAATCTAGAAGAAGTTATGCAGTTTTTTGAGGAATCTGAAAATTGGACTTACACCGTCGCATGGATTGATTGTCTTCAAAAAGGAGAACATCAAGGGCGTTCCATTTTATACAGAGGAGAGCATGCAACACTAGAAGATTTACCTACTTCAAAGCAAAAAAATCCTTTACAAATTCCCAATAAATTAAAACTTCTTGTGCCTTTCAATCTTCCTTCTTTCACCATGAGTACTTTAACGGTTAAGGTTTTTAATTTTCTGTATTTCAATAAAGTATTCAAAAAACGCTCTACCAATATCATTGATTATGACACCTATTTTTACCCATTAGATGGTATTCATCATTGGAATCGAATTTATGGTAAAAAAGGATTTGCACAATACCAATTTGTCTTACCCTTAGCAGCAAGTCAAGCTGGCTTAAAAGAAATTTTAGACCTCATCCGAAAAAGCGGACAAGGGTCTTTTGTGACCGTTCTAAAATTATTTGGGAAACATAATCCTAACGCTCCTTTATCCTTTCCGATGGAAGGTTATACCTTAGCCCTTGATTTTAAAGTCAATAAAGGTTTACCGAAACTGATTGAGCAATTAGATGAAATTGTAGAACGATATAAAGGACGAATATATCGAGCAAAAGATGCTATGTCCAAAAAAGAATTATTACAATATCCTAAGCAAACTGGAAAGTTTACTTCTCTTCAATTCAAAAGATATACTAACGACTAATAATTAACGGGTTAAATAAATCGGTATCCCCAATTCTTATTAGGATATATCGCCTAAAACTAGCCTGTAAGTTCCCAACTAGTGCTTACGAATTGTGCTAATGTTAAAACTAATGAGTATTCACTTTTGACAAAAAACTATCAATTAGATCGCCTAATTGCTCCAACATTAAATTCACACTCTGGATCATTGCAATCATCAAGCCCATCTTGATCATCATCTAGTCCATTTGAGCAGTTTTCGGGTCCAAATATTCGTAAAGTAATAGTCTGATTAGCACAGTTGCTTATTACACTACCGTTTGCACATATAAAATCTTTACATACTTTTATTGTAGCATAATCAAATCCCACATAATAGCCTGCAGGGTTATAAGTGTAAGGAATTTTATTTTGAAAAGGTGTGCCAAATGTAATACTACCACCATTTATAGGTTCTAAAAAGGATACTGAGATAGAAGTGAATGGTATATTTTGATTTAAGATAAGAGTATCTGTAATTGCTTGAAGTACGTTTAACTCCATGTATTCACTAGACTCTGTTACTTCCATAGCTGGTCTAAACCCACTAAAATATCCTGCCGACCCTCTTACACCTTCTGTAGTCAATAAGGCAACATTGATTTTACTATTAGAAGAGATCGTAATATCTCCAACTAAACTATCTAACTTATAAGTAACCCAATCAGAATTACCTAACACAATTTCACTATTCGTGATTTGACTACCATTGACATATACAGGGGAACCATTAATAGCTGTAATGCTAATTGTAGAACTACCCAACTGTTCTACTTCAGGAATAGTCACTTCATCTCCTCCTAGACAACTCAGGGGTGGAATAAATATCATACCAACAGCAGCAGGACTTGAACCACTCATAGTTTGGTACATATAAAAATCTTTATCACTATAAACATACATATTTTCACCTGCTGTGAATTTATGTTCTGGTAAAAATAGGTATTCACCAGTATGAAGCGTATCATAAGGAAGTGGATCATCATTGATATACACCAAAGTTGTATCAGAAATTGCAACAACTAGGGGACGCTCTGTATATTGATTTCCATTACCCCTTACAAAAATATACTCTCGACCAATCAGTTCATACGGTACAATCTGATCTATTCCTATATCTCTTGCACCGCCTGAACCTCCCCCCAACCAAGAACCTGTATTAACTGCAACGGGTTTATTGGAAGAAACCAAAGTCCCATTAACTCCATTTTGATTATTGGTATTGAGCGGATCGTCTTGTTCGCTTCCTATCACATAGGATTCTCCTTTATCTAAGGTAATCGTAATATTATTTGATGTTATTGGTGTACCCGAAGTAGGTGTATTTAAAAATACAACGCCTGGACTAATATCACTAAATGTAACTAAGGTATTATTTTCGATTGCCATTACACTAATGGTGTGTCCCTTTACATTAGGTAAGCTAGCATTATTATAAACATGTCCAGTTCTAAAGATAGTACCCAATGCTCTCGTTCCTTTAGCCGTTAGAGATAGTCCTTGAGCACCTTGTTTGTGCCGAATATTCACAAAAAAAGGCTGCTGGGCTTCAAATATCAATCCATCATAAGTCAAAATTTGATTCAGCGAATCTCGCCTAACAGGTCCCCTTCCTGAATACCCTTTGCCTAGAAAATATCGTTGTGGGTTTGTATTAGAAATCGTTACGTTTGTTATGATGTGTCCATCACCGTCTTTAATTGTGACTGGAAAACTTAAATTTTCAGAAGTGGATAGATATACAAAATGTGAATCTACATTTTCCACAGCAAAGAAAGGCGGTACATAATGAGTAGTGTCATACTGAGCACTTGCAAGATTAGCTATAAAAAGTATGGTTATAGTATAATACAAATATTTACAACTCATGCTAAGTTCTTTTTAATGAAGATTATCAATAAACCTTCTTGTTTCCATCAAGTCTTAGAGATTATTTTAGGTAGGTAGGTTATTGTAATAATACTTATTTATTATTCTTTAAGCAATAGTTATGCTCAAATTATGGGTTTTAATGGTTAATATCAAATAAAAACATTAATTTGACATTAACCTAATCTAAAAAATTCTGATTCAAGGTATTTATAAATTATTAAAAAGTTAAATACTATTTAAATATTTGGTTTTTTGAAGAATCCTTTAGAAGTGATTCATCAGGTGAGTTGGTTATTTAAGTTATCACTCTAGATCTTAAGATTTCTATAGTTTGTATCTCCTGATAGCTTCCCATATAGTAGTTCAGAGGTACACTTGATGAATAGCACGTTTTTATCAAAGAATCAAGTATTTTACTCAATTCTAACCTTATGTAACTTATACTTAGGTTGGTTTAGTCGAGGGTTATTAAATAAGAAATAAAGATGTCCATCTTTAATTTTAAAATTATCGGCAAAAAGATATTTAATTTCAAAGATAGTTGTTGTCTTACCATTATTAGGATTAATTTTTCTAATATCAAATCCCCATTTAGTTTTGAATAAGGTATAGAAAAATTGAGTGGACTCATCTTGAATAACTAGCTTTTTCCAACGTTTATTTTGCTCATATCCTATAGGAGTTGTACGCATCATAGTACCATCAGAAGTATAAAACTCTAATTGTTCTTTGATATGATTAAATACACAAATAGAATCTTGATATGCAAATAAAGGAGCATAAACAGGACTATAGACAACACGACTTAGGAAACTTTTATCACTTTGAATTTCTGCAAATGAACGCGGTCTTTCAAGAATAGCAGCAATTTTATCTGCTTTTTGTTGAAAACGCCCTTCATCATAAGCCATTCGAATTCTAGATAAATTGACAATGGAAGTAAATCGTTTTTTATCCTTTTGGGCTTTCTTGTCTTTTTTTGAAATGGTAAAGTATTCAAGCATTTGATTCATAACCATATATTCATAAAAAAAGACTTGATTTTGGGTAGCCAAAGCACAGTTATTCAACAAGCTTTCAAACTTTTCTCGCTCGGTTTTTCCAATTAAATAAATTTTTTCATCTGCTACATACAGTTGCTGAACATAAAACCCAAACATCAAATGTACTCCTCCCAAGCAGCTTTTAAAAAATTTATCAGGATATTTTCCTTTTAGAGAAATCTCATCTAATATATCTCCATCTTCATTCATTAATAAAAGATGCTTTTTCTTTCTTAATCCTTTATACACAATTAAGAGTACATATTGATCATAAAATTCATAATCAATAACACTATATCGTTCTTTGTAAATGACTTCTACCTTTGGAGCAGCACTTACTACAATCTCTGTTAAATCAGTACTAACACTAGTTAGTTGTATCTCAAAATTAGTAGTGGTATAGTCTCTTACAGGTATTTTCCGCTGTTTGTATCCTAAGTAAGAAATGGTCATTACGGCAGGCAACTTAGGAATATCAATAGTAAATTCTCCTTTTTCGTTGGTAGATGCACCTAGTGTAGTGCCATCAATAGAGATATTAACACTAATGAGTGGTGTCCCATTCCCAGCATCTGTAATGATTCCTGTAATGGTTTGGCTAAAAGCAATAGTATTAATACTACAGACAATAATTAACGTAAATAGTCTAATCATAATCATTCACATTCAATATGGAAAAAAGATAAGACTAAAAATATTGAATGTCAACCTAGATTATGTGAATTAACAATTTGAGTGTGTTAATTCTGATGCCTTACTGTTTAACTAATACCAAAGTTTCCATTTGCCCACCTCGATTCATTCCCATAACGCAACTATCTTGAGAAAGATATTCTAGTTTTACACTTATCTCAGACCGCCCATCTGCTTCTGTAAATAATTTATCTCTTACGACTCTATAAATTCCAGTTTCTTGTTGACTTCCAAAAGAAGAACGAAAGGATTTATCATCTGCAAATTCAAATCGTACAGCCGAAGCGTTATAATCAGTCAAAGATTTATCATTGACAAGCCAAGTATCTCCCTTCCATTTACCAATGATGAGTTGTTCATTTAATTGAGTAACATCGTCTTGACAACTGACCAATAAAAGGATAAGTACTAAAGTAGATAAGTATTTCATAAATTAGATTTTGACTTCATAATGTAAATTATCTTAACAGTCATTTTATAGAGTCCATGGTTTATCTGCAATGTTCCTATATTTTAGATTTGAGTTTGTCTTTGATACAACCGATGAAAACGGCTCTATTGAAGAAAAGTCTGAAG
>CAYLSF010000188.1:0-9250 GCA_964385675.1 uncultured Saprospiraceae bacterium | reverse complement strand
AATAGAACTCTTGGATGATGCAAAAGCCAAAATTGGTTTTAATGTTTTAAGCAAGACTCTTGACAATAATTGGGGGCAGTCTAAATTTAATTCAACCAACCCTTTCACGATTGATATAGCCGTTTTGAATACCTTGATTCAACAGTTTAACATTCAATTTTTAGATACTCAACAAGACTTGATTCAAGAGCAAGCTTTTGAAAAAGGTACATTAATTAAGGGAGAGACTATTGATATAATTAGCTGTGCTTATGTACAAATTGAATTTCAATTGGATAAAAGTATTTGGGGCGAAGACTTTGAGTGGGATACAACATATCTCCCCCATCATTTTAGGGAGTTTACTTATTTGAATAGACATATAAAATTTAAAATACTATGTAGGAGTATGTTTAAAAATTTAGTTTTCCAATCTTGCTAAAATGATACTGATAAATGCAAATTGCATAAATACAATAGAATACTCTATAGTTTTTTCAACCCTAATGGCTATTAGGACTAGGCTTAATCATCTAAAGAAATTAAACCAACTATACTGATAACTATCGAGACCTCTCGACTTGCCGCAAGCTGTTTAAGATATGAAATCTTGCTCTATTGGCAATTTTTGAAGAATTTTCACCTTCCAGTTATACCAACTAGCATCTTCTTCAAATCTATCTTTATCAGTACCATCTGCCGCAATTATTTCTAATCTTTCAAGGTCTTGTAATTGCTATAATAATTCTCTACTTTCTATCACATCATGGCAATTAGCCGCAGAAACATGAAGTGCTAAAGGTAATCTAAGACTATCTCCTGCAATTCGAGAGAGGTACACTTGCCTATTGTGTCTAAGTCGTTCTAATTCAACAATTTTTTTAATAACTCCTCCAAATACCTTTCTCCTTAAAGCTCCTGAAATAGTAATAAATACTTTCCCTCGGAGGATATTTCTCATCGATATTACGCCATTGAGCTCCTGTACGAGTTACTTTTAATATAGCATTGACGATACTGCGTAAACAATATCTAAGTTTTCTTCCACTATCTACTATTTCTTTTATAATTTCTCATTAGGAATCTGTTAATTTAGTGAATTTTGTAATATAGAATTTTAATTTCCTTTTAAATTGTACCATTGTATTTTATGTTTTTTCAACTACAAAATACTCAACAAATTCCTTTTATTATATCCTTAATTCTTCAACAAAGAATTTTCAAACATACTTTGAAGGTGTAAAATTTACCAATTTTTAAAAAATGAAGATAAATGATTGTAGGTAGAGACGTTATATATAACATCTCTACTGCAACAACTGAATCGCATCTTCTAAAATTCGATCCACTTGATGGATACTATCTATAGGAGAAATAGTAGAAAAATGTGTGGGCTGAACACCTTCGATGATAGGTATTTGATTGGCATCACTTAATAAGACAGAAGATAAGCGATGAGACCAGCCATTAGGCAATTCTCGGACAATAGGCGTTGTTCCACTTCCGCCTTGCGTTGCATCTCCAACATGAATTAAATTAGAATTTCCTCGTAGCATTAAGGCAAATCCTTCCGCAGCACTAAAGGTTTTTCGATTGGTGAGTAAGGCAACTTTACCTGTATATTTAGTAAACGATTTGTCCTCTAAAATAAAAGGTTCTGGTGTTGTTAATTCGTGGTTATTACCTGTTCTGCGTTGCACATAACTGTAAGTATAATCTCCCGTTACAAACCGACTCGCCATACTTCTCGCTAAGGTTTCGGAGCCCCCTCCATTATCTCTGACATCAATGATAATGGCATCCGCATTTTCAAATTCCTGTACAATATCGTCAATGATAACATACAATCGAGGACTCAATGAAAAAGAACGAATCCAGATGTAACCAATATTTTTGTTGTTAATCCAACTGTATCGAATCGCTGAATTTCCTAAACCCAATTCCAAATATTTAGATGTCAAGGTATCAATACCTAAAAAATTGGAAGCCCCCTCTCGAACGTAATTGTAAGGTAATAAATCTTGAGGTAATGGATAAATAGAGGAATGAGCATCTTTTAAATAATCTAAATGGAGTTTAAAAATTTCATATAGGGCTTCATCAGAAGTGTTTTCTGTTATTTGAGGCTCATATACTTGTCGCATGGAATCCCAATTGATTTTTTTCAATTCAAACTCCACATAATAATCCTCATAACCTTGCCAAAACGCCTGATACGTACTCAAAGGCGTAGCGCTCGGAGGTGTCTCATAAAAAGCCTTATCGCAGCTATATAAAAGGAGTATTCCCAATACTGAGCTAAGTTTACTAAACTTTAAAAGTTTAGTAAACTTGTAATTCAATTCCCTAATTAAACTAGTTCCTAACCACTTCCCGATAGCTATTGGGATACTAACCACTACGTTCACCATTTAAATTTAAAAATTACGCTAATAGACTGCCTTAATAAACCATAAAACTCAGGTGTATCAAAACTAAAATATCGAGTTGTATATCGAATATCCATATCTGTATTCCAAGTCAAAGGAAAGTGATAGGTTAAACTAAAATCTATATCTGTATAAATATCCAAAGTGCTGAATCGCCAAGGCGTTGTTTCCAATTCTCCATTTTGACCACTATTAAACCATACTTCCGCCCCCGTTTGCTCGTTGGCATATCCTGAACGACGGTTTAAGCTAAAAGGTAGCCAGTTTATTTCTGCAAGTAATTCCCCTTTAGGGAGTTGATATTCTACTCGTGCCATTCCGCCCAAAGATGCCATAAACCAAAGTGCATGTGCATTTCCTCTATCAATACCGTTTGCTAAGAAATCATTTAATTGAAGGGTCAGATTCGTTGTGCCACCACCCCATACTTTTAAGCGATGAGCATCCCATATTTTTTTGTAAAGTTGATAGGTGAGTTCCCCCCGTGTATCTTCTGATTGATTCACTTCATTTGGAGAGGATAATAAGGAATAATGAAAATATAATGCACTTTGATGTAACCATTTATTGGTACGTCGAGTATAGCCAAAATGAAAAGTTGGATACGACCAACCCGCATATTGAAAATCAGAAATAATGGCTCGTTTTAAGATAGGATAGGCCATACCTGTTCCTAAATCCACAATATTTAGGATGCTCTCATCATTTTCTTGTGCGACTAAAATACTATTCCAAAGTAGTAAAATTAAGATATAGTGTATGGTAGCTTTCATGTTCTCGTGTATTTGATATTTAAGCCTCAAATATTGAACCGATTATATCATGATTATCTATTATTCAGTTGATTTTAAATCAAGGGTAATTTGAATTACTTTTATACGAGAATTTTAAATCGAAAAATATGACACTAGAAGCCTGTACCAATTCCGTTCAATCTGCCATTAATGCCCAAAAGGGTGGGGCAAATCGAGTAGAACTTTGTGATAATTTAAGTCAAGGAGGGACTACGCCTAGCTTTGCGACAATAGCGTTAACTCGACAATATTTAGATATTGACTTGTATGTGTTGATTCGACCGAGAGAAGGGGACTTTTTATATTCAGATTTGGAATTTGAAATTATGAAAAAAGACATTGAGCAATGTAAAGCGTTGGGGGTAGATGGAGTCGTGATTGGTTTGTTAACCGCTTCAGGCGAAATAGATATGAAACGAACTCAAACGTTAATTGAACTCGCAAAGCCAATGGATATAACTTTCCATCGTGCGTTTGATATGGTTAAAAATCCCAATAGAGCATTGGAACAATTGATTGATTTAAAAATTCCTAGAATACTGACATCAGGATTAGCACAAAACGCCCCCTTGGGTTTTGAACAAATTAAAGCATTGCATCAGCAGGCAAAAGGGGGAATTCAATTGATGGTAGGTGGTGGTATTCGTCCAAATAATGTCCAACAATTTATCAATATTGGAATTCAAGAATTTCATCTATCGGGTAATCATTGGCTCAATAGTAAAATGGATTATACGAACCCTAAGGTTACGTTTAGTAGCTTACCCAATTTTTCGGAATTAAAAATACAAGAAACGAAGGTGGATACCATTCGTATCATGCGGCAAATCTTAGATAGGTGATTTTTCCTAAAAAATAATTTAAACTGATTTTGTATTGGTCTGTTAATATGGAAATATTAAGTACACCGATTTATCTAAAATTTGTAGATAATCTGTGTGATTGAAATATGTAAAATATTGAAAATATGACACAATACTACATTATCAACTATCGCTTTATAATGTCCTTCTTGCTTTTTCTAATTTCAACGCTTACTTATGGTCAAAAGAATCAAATTAATGTAGAAGAATTTGATAAAAAAATAGAAGCCTTAATTAAAGCACATAAGGCGGTTGGTTTATCTGTAGCTGTTGTAAAAGATAATAAAGTCATTTATTCTAAAGGATTTGGTTACAGAGATTTAGCCTCTAAACGGCCTGTAACAGAAAATACAGTTTTTCATATAGCTTCCATGACTAAGGCATTTTCAGGAGCATTATTAGGTATTTTAGAATCAGAAAATCAACTGTCTTTGACGGATAAACCTTCCTTGTATATCCCAAACTTTAGATTTTATAATGAAAAAATGGATAATCTGATCACCATAGAAGATTTATTGAGTCATAAAAGTGGTATTGGAAATCAAGGTTCTTCCATCGTGATGTTTCCTGAAAAGGATAAGCTAAAAACGGTACAGCGGTTAAAATATTTAAAACCAGAGGGGGAAATTAAGAATAGCTGGATTTACAGTAATATAGGATATACACTAGCAGGTACAGTCGCAGAACAAGTAACGGGTAAAAGTTGGGATACTAATATTCAAGAGCGATTATTTGCTCCGTTAGACATGGATAACTCCTATACCACCATTGAAGCAATGACACAAACTGATAATTATGCACTTGGATATGCAATGTATAAAGGCGAAATTAAACTTGCTCCTTTTGAAAACTATTATTCTTGGACACCTGCTGGAGCGATAAAAAGTTCCGTAAAAGATCTTACAAATTGGATGTTGGTTTGGCTAAATAATGGTATGTTTAATGATGCGCAAGTTATCCCAAAAGAATATGTAAAAAGAGCAACGACTTTACAAAATACGAAGGTAGAAACCTATGAAAAAGATGCCTTCTTATATGGTGAAGGGTTTGGTTGGCGGTTAAGGGCTTGGCATGGACACTACCGATTTCATCATGGTGGAAATACAAATGGATTTTCTACTGTCATGAATTTATTTCCATTTGAAAATATTGGAATTGTGGTACTAACGAATCAAAAAAGTTCATTGCTACCTTATGCTGTATCTGATTATATTTCAAGAAAATTATATGGACTTTCTGATTTTGAGTTTCCTATTATTGTTAGTGACACTTATCAACCTAGTACAGAAAATATACCCTTAAATACAGAAAAAATGCCAACGCATTCTATACCGAAGTATGTTGGGACTTACCACGCTAAAGGATTTGGAACGATTCAAATCATTCAAGAAGGAGAACATTTATTTGCCGTATTACCAACGTATAAATTTCAGTTGATACACCGCAATCATGATTCATTCTATTTGAGAGGGATGAAAGGATTTAGCGGAGAATTTGATCCTGAATTTACGGTTCAGTTTGTTACAGATAAAGATGGGGAGATTACAGTATTAAAACTATATAGTCAACGAGAACCTGTTGATTTTTTTAAACAATAAATTTTAGACGTATTAGGAATGATGATTAAATAAATGTGCATTCTTGAATAGAAAATTTTATTCGTCCCGATAGCTATCGGGATTGGCTTGAAAAAGTGAGTTTATCGGGTATAAATGAACTTTTTTCAAGTGAAAATAGCGGATAAAAGGGGCAATCAAGAGTGTATATTTATTTTGTTATCATTCCTTAGTGATGAGGTGGCAACCTCATCACGCTATTGTTCCTTTTTATTCGGAAAACGCATTAAACTCCAATATTTTTGAATAACATCCATAACTTGAATAAAAGCGTCAAAGTCAACAGGTTTTACGACATATCCTGCAATACTTAAATTGAAAGATTCATATCGATCTTTTTCTTCTTCTGAAGTCGTTAATATGATAACAGGAATACTTTTAAAATCATCGTCTTGTTTAATGATTTTCAAAAATTCAATCCCATTCATTCTAGGCATATTAATGTCCAAAAGAATAATACAAGGTAAGTTATCTCGATTATTTTCAAGATGTTCTAATGCTACTTCACCATTATCTGCGGTTTGGAGTTTGTTCCCTATTTTTAATTTTCTAACCGCTCTTTTTACGGTCATTCTATCTACTTGATCATCTTCTACCAGAAGAATCGGTCTATTATCGCCCAAAGTTTTTTTCATTATAATCTAAATTTTGCTGTTGTTAAAAGTACCAACAAAACTTATAGTTTAAAAATTATTTTATGTTTATTTTGCTATTTTACAGGGTTCTAAATTTACTGTTCCTCTTCTACCTTTTTAGGTAAAGTAAAGTAAAATTTAGCCCCTTGATCTTTTTCTGATTCCACCCGAATTTTACCTCCATTATTACTTATAATCTTTTTAACGATGGATAAGCCAATCCCCGTACTATTATATTCATCTTTTTTGTGTAAGGTTTGGAATATCTGAAAAATCTTTTCTTGATATTTTTTCTCAATACCGGGACCATTATCCGCTACACAAAATTCATACATATCATCTTCTACTTCTTGGCAACTCACTTCTACAATTCCTTGTTTCTTATCATTATATTTAATCGCATTACTCAAAAAGTTTTGGAATAATTGACGGACTTGAGTTTCATGGTTAAAAATGGTAGGAAAGGGAGTTGTCATGGATACCTTGATGTGTTCAGGTGGTGCTACAAATTCTATAACATCTTGCACTATTTCTTGTAAATCTAAAGCCTTTGCGGTTGTATCTTTTCTATCAATTCTAGAGTATTGTAAAATTCCTTCAATCAAACCATGCATCCGTTCTACTCGTTTTTGAAGCAATTCTACTAATTCTTGCCCATCTTCATCTAAACTATCTTTGTAATCTTCTACTAGCCACATGGTGATAGAACTAATTCCTCGAAGCGGTGCTTTCAAATCATGCGAAACGATGTAAGCAAAATTCTCTAATTCTTGATTAATATCTTGCATTTTTGCCAATAGACGTTGCTGTTCTTTTTGTGCTTTCTCTCGCTCAGAAATATCTCGTGAAACACCTATGATATAATCAGAATTATTGATTTGTAGTTTTGTTACATTTGTTTCTACTGTAATGTTATTCTTGTTAGGTAAATTTTGAGTTCGTTTTAGTAAAATATGTTCCGCTTGATCTAATCCTTTACTTAATCTAGTCCATGACTCTTTTCCTCGGAATTTATTATCAACTTCATATACAGGCTTTTCTTTTAATTCTGCTTTGGTCAATCCAATCCATTCACTAGCTTTTTGATTGACAAAAACCAATTTCCCATCGGTATCTGCTACCTCAATCGCATCCGAAGAACGGTCAATAAAATTCATGATCAATCGTAATTCATCCTCTGTCTCCTTGATTTTTTGTAGTTGGGATTCCATTAAATCTACGATACCCAAAATATCTTCATCTAAATCGATTTGAATATTGGCATACGTATCACTAATAGATAAAATTGTATTTAAAGAAGATTTGAGTTTTTTGAGTAAAGTTCGTTGATTTTCAGCCTCTTGAATCAATTTAGCATTGGCTTCAGTCAACTCTTCCGAACTAATATCCATCACATTTTCCAACATCTGCCGATCCTGTTCATAATGATCATACGATCTATCTACTGCCTCCAAAAACTTATGAATTTCAGGAGGGTAATCATCTAAATTCCCTAAATATCGCCTAATCTGTCGTTTTAATAAACGGTTCATTTATTTACTGGTTAGTTCCCGATAGCTACCGAGATAATGATTAGTAACTTAAAATAGTCTATCTAGTCACTAATCATCAACAACTAATAAACTAATTTTCTCCTAATAAGGTAATGGTCATGGTTTGGTTATGCAAACCACAGAACATTTCATCTGCAAAAGGAGCAATTTCACCATAAGAATAAAATCCTGTAGTAGGAATATCCGCCCCAATTACTTCATGTACACTTTCTATTTCCTCTTCAATACGTTGATCTAAAACTAATTTTCGTCCAACACAACTAATTAACAAAGCTAATTCTGGTTTATTGCCTGTCCAGTTATCTTTACTTGAATTTGCAGCTTCATACGCTCCATCAACCAATTTGTCAAAGTTAGATTTCATTAAACGAACAGTAGCCCCTTCAGGCAGATCTCCAGCAAATACCATACTTTGCTTTTCCTCATCTATAGATAAGATCGTTCTTACCAAAGGCTTAGCGTCAGGTGTTAACTGAATGCTTAATGGGAAGAATAAAGCACTACCTGGTAATTCTTTTGCTCTATCGCCTAAATATCTTTTATATAACTCTAATGCAGATTTACCATCGAGTTCAAATAATTCATTGGCTACAGACTTAGTCACTTTACGCTTAGGACCAAAAGGATCCCAACCACCATAAGAACCAAACCCTACTTTAATATCATCACCATACAAGCCAATTAAAACAATATTACCTTGCTCTGGATTTCCATTATAACCTACAAGCGTTTTTTCAAAACGTGCTGCGTCTCCTGCCATTCCGCCTGTGGTTACTACATTTTCTGGAAGGCTATTATTTAATCCTTTTACTAATTCACTGCCGTTAACCAATCCACCATCAGATATAACAATGACATGGCTTAAATTATCATGCGGAATAGTCGATGATAGCGATTGACCTGCATCATAACTATTCTCAAAATCCTTAATATTGATATATCCAACTTTTAACTCCGTCTTTTCAAATTCAATTGCTGTAGTTACAATGGAATGATCCAACACTTCATCACCTAATATTTCTCCTGAGGTAGAACAAATCACTACATGACCATCAGGGTAGAAAGGCTGAATTTTGTCATACGAATCAGCTAACAAGTTTCTATCGCCAAATGCAAATACTAAACTATTGGAAAGTGTATCATGCTCTCCTTTTAACGACTGCCATCCTGCTTGAGCAGTCCATTTTTTTTGTTGAATTTTCATATCTATTGGTATGTATTATTTATTAATATGTTAATTTTCATTTATTCAATTGTGTTTTGAATTAAATGATATGTAAACTAATTCTTTGCAAAAGAGTGGTCTATTATGAGCAATTTTGCTGATACGTTTTCAAATGTGCTATATTCAATTAAAATAGGAGTATAACTGTGCGTTAAT
>CAYLSF010000187.1:0-9254 GCA_964385675.1 uncultured Saprospiraceae bacterium | reverse complement strand
AATAATCAATTTATTATCCCCTAAATATAATGTCAACTATCATCAATATTATTCTCACAACCTAGAACCAATTAAATATGTTGACAGGAGTTATTGCTTGTTTTATAATAGGATACCTCGTAATTGTATTTGAACATCCTCTAAAATTAGATAAAACCGTTCCCGCATTATTGATGGGAGGAATCTGCTGGGCCTTTATTTCATTAGGACATGTTGAAGTATTTGACCATCATGGTTACACTTTAACAGAAGCTATGGACAAGGGGTTTGTTAATTTTGAAGCATATCCTCAAGAAAAATGGGAAGAAAAATGGCTAGGTTACAACCTACTCCATCATATCGGAAAGGTAGCTGAAATCTTAATTTTCTTAATTGGTGCAATGACGATTGTAGAGTTGATTGACTTGCATAGAGGTTTTGCTGTAATTACCAATAGAATCAAAACAACTAGTAAATTTCAAATGCTAGTATTGGTTTCTATTTTGGCATTTTTCCTTTCTGCTACTTTGGACAACTTAGCTTCTACAATTGTTTTGGTTTCTTTATTAAGACGATTAGTTCCTGACAAGGAAGAACGACTTTGGTTTGTGAGTATGGGGGTCATCGCTGCAAATGCAGGAGGGGCATGGTCGCCTATCGGTGACGTAACAACTACAATGCTTTGGATTCAAGAAAAAGTATCGACATTAGGATTGATTACGCATTTGGTTATTCCTTCTATTGTTTGTATTGCTGTTCCATTATTAATAGCTTCTAGATTAAAAGCATTTCAAGGTAGTATTACCCTTGCAAAAGTGGATTTAGAAAAAGGTTTGAAAGAAGAAAAGATATTAGGTAGTAAGCGCATGTTAGGATTCGGTATTGGTGGTTTGATCTTCGTTCCTATCTTCAAAACGTTTACACATTTACCACCTTACGTAGGTATGATGATTGCTTTAGGAGTGGTTTGGTTGGTATCTGAAATTATCCATAGAGACGAAGAATTCGAGCGTAAGGAAAAATATATGGCACACCACGCCTTATCTAGAATTGAGATGTCCAGTATCTTATTCTTCTTAGGAATTTTGGTGGCTGTAGCAGCATTAGAGACCACTAATGTATTAGCTAATTTAGCAGATGATATGAGGGCTGCGTTAGACTTAGATGTAATGGTCGTATTACTTGGTGCCGTCTCTGCCATGATTGATAATGTTCCTTTAGTCGCTGCATCCATTGGTATGTTTGGTGATATTCCACAAGATGATCAATTATGGCATTTTATTGCTTATTCTGCTGGAACAGGTGGTAGTATGTTGATTATTGGGTCAGCAGCAGGTGTAGCTGCTATGGGAATGGAAAGAATTGACTTTATCTGGTATTTCAAAAATGTAGCATGGATAGCAGCTATCGGCTTTTTAGCAGGTGCAGGTGTCTTTATTCTAATGCGAGAATTTTTGTTTGTATAGTGATTTAGTGGATTGGTTGATTGGTTATCAGTTACTTGATTACAATAAGAAAGGTTAGCGATTTTCGCTAACCTTTTTTGTTTTACTGCCATTCCGATAGCTATCGGAAGCCTACTGTAACGCCTTCTCTACTTCTTCTAATCTTCCTTTTAAATCATTAAAACGATCGGTAAAGGTGACTACTTTCTTCCCTTCAATTTCTAAGAGTGCATCAAAATCATCGAAGTTAGCGTCTATTTTTCCTTTAATATTTTTGATATAATCTCCTAAACGATGCATAATTTCTGCTTCTAAATGATTTCGTCCTTTAAAAATCTCTGCTTGAAAGCCTTCCATTACTTTCTTACGACGCATACTCACGGTGATACCTGCGAATAATAACCCAACGGCACTAATAATACCCCCTGTAATATCGAATACCATTCCTTGCGTAACTGTTGCTACGACCATTCCTATCATTGCGATCCCACTTCCTGTTGCAAAGTCAGGCGAAAAGTCGGAATCTTTAGGAAGTATCGTTGGGTCTAAAAAATTATCAGAATGATTGATAAATGATGCAAATTCAGCTTGCAACTCTCGTAATACAGAGCTTCGTTTATCTGATAAATCACTAAAGATATGCTGATCATCTTTCAGTACAGTTTGACTATTTCTGATTTTTAAGTCAATCATTTTCGCCATTTGTTGAATGCTATCGGCTATATCGGTTACGCCTGTATTGAGCTTTGTAGAAAGTGCATCGTTTAATCCTTTTTCCAGATTTCCTGCTACTTCTTCTAGCCAAATTTTAGGGGATTGATCTTTTACAAATAACGACATAAACGAGCGACGAGCCAATGAAAAGAAATTCAAGCCATTGTTAAGTTCTTCTTCGGTTTGTCGAGTGATTTTATCATAAGTCGCCAAAAGATTTTCTACCAGAATACTTACTTGATAATTCGATTTTTTCTCTTGATCGTCTAACGTCTCGGTAATATCTGCTCTAAACGCCTTGTCCCCTTCATATTGTGCAGATAACGCCACAATGCCTTGCTCAATTCTAACATTAATGTTTTGAGAGGTCTCAATGTTATTTTGTAGTTTTAAAATCGGTGCTTTTCCGCCTGTAATATTTTCTCGAATATATTGATTTACTGATTCGAATCCACTTTCTGCCTTATCGCCTTTCAATTCCATTTTGGCAGATACAGCAAACACTTGTGGTTCTAAAATTCCCTTCTTGATAGCGTGTTTTTTGACGCCATTGATATTCGTTACCAAATCATTGGGTTCCATCAAGTCTTTTTGTTGCAAGATGAACACGATTTTTTTTCTCCAATCTTGATGGATATAATCAAAAAATTCCCACGCCGATTGACGATAAGGATTTTTAGCTTCAAATACAAAAACAATCAAATCACTCCCTGGAATAAATCGTTCCGTGATCTCTTGATGGTGCTTAACAATTGTATTTGTGCCTGGTGTATCAACAATTGCAATTTCTTTTAAAATATCAACGGGTTGAAATAACTTAATGAGATAATCATTAACCACTAATTTATTTTCTTCCTCTCCGTATAAAATTTGCTGAATCACATCAGTACAAGGATCGGGAGCAACTTTACAAATCTCCTTACCTGTATCCAAGAGTGCATTGATAAAGCTACTTTTTCCCACCTTCACTTCGCCTACAATTACAAACATAAAGGGTTCATTTACTCTATTACGGAGATCACTCACCATTTTGGATAATTCATCATTGCCAATATCAATGGTCATTTGATGCAAATCTTTAATGATTTCCATCATTTGAAAACGATAGGTTTGAAGGGATTGATTGAGGATATGACTCTTCATGTTTTTTTGATTTAGGGTTTAAGGTGTAAAGTTCAAGATATAGGGTTATTAAAATCACCTTATACCTTGGACCTTATACCTTAAACCTTCGTCCAAAGTTAAAATAAGTCATGGATAAACAATAAATTATATATTGATTATTCTAGGACTTAAACGTTTGGTCTCATTGAGACGTGAAAATTTGGGTTGGTTACAAAAAATAAAAGCCACAGATTGACACAGATTAAATTTGTCTGAGTAATCTGTTCATCCCGGTAGCTATCGGAAGTGGCTTTAAGAAATATTTCCCCAAAAGAATAAAACTAAGTTTTCGCAAAATGCAAATAAAAAGTAGTTCCTTCTCCTACCGTTGATTCTAATGTAATAGAACCATTATAGCTTTCCATAATCCGCTTACAGGTTGCTAATCCGATTCCATTGCCTTCATAATCTGAACGGGCTTCAAAGCGATTGAAGATTTCAAAGACCTTTTCTAGGTTTTTCGGTTGAATCCCAATCCCATTATCTTGTATGGCAATGGTGTAATGTGTAGGGGTATCGGATTTGAGGTAAATCTTAATCTGTGGTTTAGTATCTGCTTTTTGAAATTTTATGCCATTAGAAATAATATTTTGAAAAACTTCTACAATTGGATTTCTATGAGCTTGAATTATAGGTAAATTATCTTCTATTTCGAGTTGAGCTTGTTTTTCTTTGATTTGAAGATGTAGATTTACTTTTGCCAATTGAAGAACATCATTTAAATTAACGGCAATCAACGGTTTATCCAACTTACCCGCTTTCGCAAATTCCAATAAGTTTTTAATCAATGTAGTCATTCGACTAGAACCATCTAAGATATAATCTACATACTCCAAACTCCTTTCATCTAGCACTTTTTGATTTCGACGTTTGAGGAGTTGAGTAAACTGATGAATCATACGTAGTGGTTCTCGCATATCATGCGAAGCAACGCTGGCAAAATGATTTAAGTTTTCATTGGCTTGTTGTAGTAGGATTTCCTTTTGTTTGAGTAATTGAATTTCCTTTTCCTTTTTTTGAAGATTGATATTTAACTCTAATTGTTGAACTTGCTCTTTATTAGCTTGATGCAACTTCTCAATTTCATAAGATTTAAATTTTTGATAATGTGATAGGGCTTGTTCAAAATTCCCTTTTGCTTTATACCATTGATAAAGCAGTTGATATGTTACTTCCAATAAGTCTTTATAATTTCCTTCTTGATTCACCAATAAAGCTTGTTCTAAATATTTTTTAGAATCCTCTAAGGCTTCATTTTCCAAATGTGTTCTCCCTATTCCATTTAGTATTTGACCTTTATATTGTGTTGAACCAATTTTATCGGTTCGGTCTAGTGCTTCTTGCCAATGTTGTAGGGCAATCTGATATTCCTCTTGGGCTAGATATGTTTCTCCTAAAGAAATCAAGGTTCTAATGTATAGTCCTGTATTATTAATAATCTTACTTTGTTCTAGAATATTTTGAAAATACTGTAGAGCTTGATCATAATCGCCATTTTTCAAATAATACTTGCCTATGCTTCGATTGATTTCATTATGAAACTCCTTGTATTGAATAGAGTCGCCTAATGTCTTGGCTTCATTTAGGTACTTTAATGCTTTCTCTTTCTGATTGGATTTTAGCAATAACTGACCAATACTCGTCAATCGACTAACAATATAATAGGGTTGAGAGTATTGCTGCATTAACTCTAAAGAACGATAATTAAACTCTAGTGCATTATTAATATCTCCTGCTAATCCATAAATATCGGCTTTATTTCCAGCGATAAAGGCTTCATAGTATAAAGTATTATTTTTAGGAATAGCTTCTTCTGCTAAGGAGATTTTTTCAAATGCTTTGACTACGTCTCCTTGTTCAAAATAAATATGAGTGTAATTATTGAGTATTCCGAAGGATAAATGATTGCTTTCATCAGCCCTTGCCAACGGAATCGCTTTTTCGTAGTAGATTTCTGCTGTCTTGTAATCCCCTTTTGTTACGGCTATTCTACCGAGTATTTCATGAGCTTTGGCTAATTCAATTTGATTGGCAGCTTGATGGATATCAATCCTTGTTTGTAAGGTTATGGCAGCACGAGCGGCTTTTTTAGATGCTTTATAGTCATTTAGTCTAAAGTTGGATATAGCTAATACCACTAATAAATATAGCTTTACCTCATAATAAGGCTGCTCCTTAATTTTATTCAATAGCTTTAAGGCTTGTGTTTTACCTTGATTAAAATCGCCTTTTATAATCAAAGATTTAATCAGTTTTGCTTGAATTTCAAAAGCTTCGATAGAATCTTGGGCAACATAAGTTAAAGCCTGTTCAAACGCAGTCTGACTTTTTTCAAATTCTCTTAATTGAACATTATATAAACCTATATTGGTGAAAATTTTTGATAGTGCATTATGGTAAGTAGTCTTTAAACCAATAGACTTTGCTCTTTGAAGGGTTATAATCGCTTGATGTAAATCCGTTAAGGATTCAGATTTAGCCAACTCTATCATTGAAATAAGTCGCTGTTGTATATTATCCGTTTTATTCAGTTGATTGTGTACTTGTCTTTCTGCCATTGTTGTAATTCAAGTATGAAGTGCAATAGGATAATGCACAAAAAATTAGCCAACTTTGCTCCATTCGTATTTTAATAATACTCGTTAGTTATCTACACAACTTACATCTTTAATAAACCATCCCTTTGCCAATTTTGTGTTACCTTTATCCAACATTTTTTAAATTTATATTTTTCGTCAAAATCTCAATTTGGGACGTTCTAAAATTTAAAATTATTAAAATCATAATTCAACATGAAGAAGCAACTCCTATTAATCCTACTTTTTATTAGTGTATTTATATCTGGTCTTTTTGCTCAGGATCAACAAATAACGATTGAAGACATTTGGAGAGATTATAAGTTTTTCCCTCGCTCTGTCTCTGGATTCAATTTCTTGAATGATGGTGAACATTACACCAAAGTCGAAGATAGAGGTGCTACTATCAATAAGTATAACTTAAAAAGTGGTGATAAAGTAACTACGGTGTTTGAGGCGAAAATGATGCAAGAAGCAGATGAAAATGCTCCTAAAAAATTTAGTAGTTATAGCTTCAATAGCGACGAATCAAAACTACTGTTAGCAACAAATGTAGAAGCTATCTACCGTCACTCTACAAGAGCTAATTTTTATATTTGGGATTTAAAAGATAAAAAATTAAATGCCGTATCGGAAGGAGGAAAACAGCGTTTAGCTGCATTTAATGCTACTTCTGATAAAGTTGCTTTTGTGCGTCAGAACAACTTATTTTATAAAGACTTGGCAACTGGTAAAGAAATACAAATCACAGAAGATGGTAAGCCAAATGAGATAATCAACGGAGCTACGGATTGGGTAAATGAAGAGGAGTTTGGATTGGATAGAGCATTCTTTTGGTCACCTGACGGGAACAAGATTGCTTTCATGAGATATGATGAAAGTAAGGTTAAAGAGTTTACCATGACCTTATATAAAAATGGATTATATCCAGAATATGAAACGTTCAAATATCCAAAAGCAGGCGAAGATAATGCAATCACAACCGTTCATATATACGATTTAAAAACAGGAAAAACAGCAAAGGTTGATATTGGAGAGGCGTATTATATTCCTCGTGTAAAATGGACACAAGATGCGAATCAATTGTGCGTGTTCACCATGAATCGTCATCAAAATGACTTAAAGTTACTCCTAGCAGAAGCGAGTACAGGGAAGACAACATTATTGATGAATGAGACCAATGAATGGTATGTAGATATTCATGATGATTTGAAATTCCTAAAAGATGGAAAACACTTTATATGGACGAGTGAAAAAAGTGGTTACAATCATATTTATTTATATGATATGGAAGGAAAAATGGTACGTCAAATTACTAAAGGAGATTTTGATGTAACAAAATTATACGGAGTAGATGAGGAAAAAGGATTAGCATTCTATCAAGCAGCAGAAAATTCACCATTAGAAAGAGAAGTTTATTCCGTCAATCTAAAGAGTAAGAAGAAGAAAAAACTGACTAAAGCCAAAGGTACAAGTACCGCCAAATTTAGTAAGACCTTTGATTATTTTATTCATACATACTCTACCATTAGAACACCTAGCACTTATGTGGTAAGAAATCATAAAGGTAAGAAAGTACGGTCTTTAGAAGATAATGCTCGTTTTGTAAAACGTTGGAACGAATATGCGTTAGGTGGTGTAGAATTTTTCTCTTTTAAAAATGAACAGCAAATTGAGCTAAATGGCTATATGATTAAGCCACCAAACTTTGATGCAAACAAACAATACCCTGTATTTATGTATGTTTATGGTGGGCCTGGTTCTCAAACGGTAAAAAATAGTTGGGCAGGTTCAAATTATTCATGGTTTCAAATGCTAGCTCAAAAAGGTTATATCGTTGTATCCGTAGATAATAGAGGTACGGGTGCAAGAGGTGAGAAATTTAAAAAAATCACTTATAAAGAATTAGGAAAATACGAGACTGAAGACCAAATTCAAGCGGCTAAATATTTGGGTGGCTTACCTTACGTAGATGCAAGTCGAATTGGTATTTTTGGTTGGAGTTATGGTGGATATATGTCTTCTTTATGTTTATTCAAAGGTAATGATGTTTTTAAAGCTGCTATTGCGGTAGCCCCTGTTACCAATTGGAAATGGTATGATACGATTTATACCGAGCGGTATATGCGTACACCAAAAGAAAATAAGGATGGTTATGAAAAAAATTCTCCAATTAACTATGCTGATCGCTTAAAAGGTGCGTACTTATTGGTACATGGAAATGCTGATGATAATGTTCATTTTCAAAATTCTGTAGAGATGGCGAATGCTTTAATAAAAGCAAATAAGCAATTTGATACATATTATTATCCAAACCGTAATCATGGAATTTATGGCGGAAATACTCGCTTACATCTTTATACTAAGATGACGAATTTTATTTTAGAGAATTTATAATAATTTCAAAACATCAGAATCATGGCAGAATCACGTCAATTAGTACGATTTGATTGGGCGATTAAATATTTGCTTAGAGACAAAGCTAACTTTGATGTGTTAGAGGGTTTTCTAAGTGCCTTGCTAGAGGATGATGATTTAAAAATTATTGGTTTAGTAGGAGAAGAAAGCAATCAAAAAGATGAAGATGAGAAATTTAATCGAGTTGACTTGATGGTCGAAGATGCCAATAAACAACGCATCATCATAGAAGTACAAACAACACGGGAGTCTGATTATTTGGAGCGATTGCTTTTTGGAACGAGTAAAGCTGTTACAGAAAATACGCCTTTGGGAGGACCTTATAAAAATGTAAAAAAAGTCATATCTGTTAGTATCCTGTTTTTTAATCTAGGAAGAGGCTCTGATTATCTATATCATGGTAAAACTACTTTTAAAGGCATGAATGATGGAAGTGAGTTAATTGTACGGAAGAAGGAAACTGTTTTACTAGATTCAAATAAAAAATATCAACTAAAGGAGCAGAATATTTTTCCAGAATACTATTTGATTCGAGTAGAGAAGTATAAAAATGTGGTGAAAAAGCGAATTGATGAATGGGTTTATTTGATAAAGAATAATACCATTTTAGAAGGCTCAAAGTCAAAAGGGATTGAAGCTGCCAAAAAGAAATTAGATTATTTAAACATGTCAAAAGCAGAACGAGAACGTTACGAACGCTATATGATGAATTTAGCTAGGGAGAAAGATATGGTCAAGACCGCTAAAGATGAAGGATTAGCAGAAGGAGAGAAAAAGGGGGAGGCGAAAGGATTAGTTAAAGGGGAGGCAAAAGGTCGTAAAGCAGAACGAACAGAAATGAATGATAAAATCGTGACCAATTGTGTGAAGTCAAATATGACGAATGAACAAATTGCAATTATTATTGGATTAACTATTGGAGAGATTAAATCTATTCGAGCGAGGCTAGGGATATAAG
>CAYLSF010000186.1:0-9269 GCA_964385675.1 uncultured Saprospiraceae bacterium | reverse complement strand
TTACGAGAACGTGGGTGACCTCCTGAAGCTCTACCTTCACCACCACCCATTGGGTGATCAACCGGATTCATTACTACACCTCTTGTACGAGGGCGACGACCTAACCAACGCTTACGTCCTGCCTTTCCTAGCACTTGTAATTGATGATCTGGATTAGAAACTACTCCCATTGTTGCTCTACAAGTCAATAATATTCTTCTAAACTCCCCAGAAGGTAACTTGACCGTTGCATATTTCCCTTCACGCCCCATCAATACAGCATAAGAACCAGCACTTCTAGCCAAAGAAGCTCCTCTACCTGGCTGTAATTCAATAGCGTGAATTGCAGAACCTAATGGTATATTTCTTAGGAATAATGTATTTCCGATATCAGGTGTAGCGTTCTCACCAGAAGAAATGGTATCACCTACCTTTATTCCATTTGGAGCAATGATGTAACGCTTTTCTCCATCAGCATATTCAACTAATGAGATGAAAGCACTACGGTTTGGATCATATTCTACTGTCTTAACCGTAGCAGACATACCATCCTTGCTTCTGTTAAAATCAACTATTCTATAACGACGCTTGTGACCTCCTCCTCTGTGACGAGCAGTTCTATGTCCTTCGTTATTACGACCACCCGTTTTTTTCAATGGTGCTAATAAGCTTTTCTCTGGTTTTGAAGTAGTCAATTCAGAGTAAGCATTACCAATTCTAAATCTTGTACCTGGACTGGTCGGTTTATATTTTTTAACTGGCATTTTAAATTGTTTTAGATACCAATATTAATTTTTAAAACTATAGAATCTAACTAAAAAGTCATCTTCTTAAACATTTCCGTAGAAATCAATAACTTCACCATCAGCTACTGTAATCATAGCCTTTTTGTAGCCACTCACTCTACCTTTTAATACTCCTGCACGAGTATAACGAGAACGAGCTTTTGCTGGCATAACCAAAGTATTTACAGAAGTTACTTTAACATCGAATTTTGATTCGATTGCTTTGGCGATTTCGATTTTGTTGGCTTTTTTATCAACCACAAAAGTATATTGTCCTAGTTCTTCAGAACTGTTTTCGCTCTTTTCAGATACCACTGGACGTATTAAAATATTATTCTTTGCCATCGCTGATATATTTATATCGCAGTTTTATGTAGTGAACTACACGTATAACTGCTTCATTTTTTCAATAGAACCTTCAGAAAGAATTAAGCAATTATTATCTAATACTTGATAAGTGTTCAATTCTTGAACAGCAGTTGTGTTTGCTTTTGCAATATTCCTGCTTGATACATATAAAGTATTGTCATAATCACTAGTAACTAAAAGTGTCTTTTTTCCACTCAATGATAAATTGCTCAAGAAGTTTTTGAAGTCTCCCGTCTTTGGTGCATCAAATGTAAAATCTTCAACTACAACTATCTCATTGCTTTGGAACTTACTAGCTAAAGCAGAACGTCTTGCTAAACGCTTAACTTTTCTGTTTAATTTGAAACCATATTTTCTTGGACGAGGACCAAAAACTCTACCTCCTCCTCTGAAAAGAGGGTTCTTTAAACTACCCGCACGTGCTGTACCAGTACCTTTTTGACGCTTAATCTTTTTAGTAGAACCTTTAATTTCTGCACGCTCTTTTGCTTTGTGTGTTCCTTGACGCTGATGTGCTAAATATTGCTTAACTGCCAAGTAAACCACATGCTCATTAGGCTCTATTCCAAAAATTTCAGCTGGCAATTCAACAGTTCTTCCTGTTTTTTCGCCGTTTATGTTTACTACTTCAATTGTCATGATATCGAAGTTAAAATTGATTCAAAAGAATTGGTTTATGTCTGATAATCTATAATAATAGATACTGTTACTTTTCAATAACTACGTACCCGCCTTTGTGACCAGGAACTGCTCCTTTAATCAATAAGACATTTTTATCGCCATAAACTTTTAAAACCTCCAAGTTTAAAGTTTTCACTCGATTACCTCCTGTACGTCCTGCCATTCTCATACCTTTAAATACTCTAGCAGGATAAGAAGCTGCACCGATAGAACCCGGTGCTCTTTGACGGTTGTGCTGACCGTGTGTTTGATCATTCACACCACGGAAATTATGTCTTTTAACAACCCCTTGAAAACCTTTACCTTTAGAAGTACCTACTACATTTACTATATCTCCTACCTCAAATACATCTTCTACAGAAATAATATCTCCTAATCCCTTTTCAATATCAAAATCACGAAATTCAACTACTTTAGATTTAGGAGTAGTGCCTGCTTTGTCGAAGTGACCTTGTAACTGTTGTGATACATTCTTAGCTTTTTTCTCACCGAATCCAACTTGGATTGCGTCATAGCCATCTGTATCTTCAGTTTTAACCTGTGTTACTACACAAGGACCACATTCAATTACTGTGCAAGCTACATATTTACCAGCATCATCAAAGATGCTAGTCATACCTACTTTTTTACCAATTAAGCCTTGCATTGCTTATTTAATTTTGATTTCTGAATGAATATTTCATTCAAAAGAATTAATTACTACGTTAACTTAACCTGAATATCTACACCACTTGGAAGTTCCAACTTAGATAGTGCATCCACTGTCTTTTGTGTTGGCGTGTAAATTTCAATTAATCGTCTGTGTGTACGTAATTGAAATTGTTCACGAGATTTTTTGTTAACGTGCGGTGAACGCAAGACCGTATAAATCTTCTTCTGAGTGGGTAGCGGAATCGGTCCCGTTACAACTGCTCCGCTATTGCGAACCGTTTTAACAATTTTCTCCGTTGATTTATCCACTAAATTGTGGTCATAAGAACGAAGTTTGATTCTGATTTTCTGATTCATAACCCTTTTTATAATTAGATGTCAGAACAGAGAACAGAGAAGTCAGACTTATCTATAATCTGTAATCTTTTAAATTTTATTTTTTAAACAGAAGGAGTCAGTAGATATACCGACTCCTCCCCTATTCTATTATCTATACTTTAACTGTACCTTTTGCCTTAGCAATTACTTCTTCCGCAATACCACGAGGTGCTTCTGCGTAGTGAGAGAACTCCATAGAAGAAGATGCTCTACCTGAAGAAATTGTACGTAAGTGTGTAACATAACCAAACATCTGAGATAAAGGTACATCTGCACTAATAATCATTGCATTACCTCTAGTCTCCTGACCTTTAA
Source organism: uncultured Saprospiraceae bacterium (assembly GCA_964385675.1). Classification (GTDB taxonomy): domain Bacteria; phylum Bacteroidota; class Bacteroidia; order Chitinophagales; family Saprospiraceae; genus CAYLSF01. Next base: position 6,111 of record CAYLSF010000186.1, on the reverse strand, counting down.
TAATACCTCTACGTCTGTTCAAGTCACCAATGATACCACCCATATATTCATCTGGAGTAGTCACCTCCAATTTCATAATAGGCTCCTTAATCACAGGCTTACACTTTGGAGCTGCTGCTTTGAATCCTTCCTTAGCACATAACTCGAATGCAATTGGCTTAGAATCTACTGCGTGCATAGAACCATCGTAAACTCTTACCTTCATACTATCCATACCATAACTAGCCAAGATTCCGTTATCCATCATAGATAAAAATCCTTCTCTAATTGGTTTTTGATAGTTTTTATCGATAGAACCTCCAACGATAGACCATACAAACTGTAATCTTTCTTTTCCGTTTTTGAAATTCTCACTTTCTAAGAATTCCTCATCAGCAGGACCTAATTCAAATTCCATATCGGCAAATAAACCAGAACCACCCGACTGCTTTTTCAAACGCTCTCTGTGAGAAGTCATGTTAGTTAACGCCTCTTTATAATTTACTTGAGGCTCACCTTGATTACATTCCACACCGAATTCACGCTTCAAACGGTCAATGATAATTTCCAAGTGTAACTCCCCCATTCCACGAATGATAGTTTGACCTGTATCTTCATCATTGTTTACTTTGAACGTTGGATCTTCCTCAGCTAATTTAGCTAAAGCCATCCCCAACTTATCTAAGTCTTTTTGAGTCTTAGGTTCAATTGCAATACCGATTACAGGATCAGGGAAAGTCATACTCTCTAATGAGATAGGATGATTTGGATCACAAATCGTATCACCCGTTCTCAAATCTTTGAAACCTACACCCGCTGCAATATCCCCTGCTGCTACTACTGTAATAGGATTCTGTTTGTTTGCATGCATTTGATACAAACGAGAGATACGCTCTTTTTTACCTGAACGTGTATTCAATACATAAGAACCAGCATCTAAAGAACCAGAATATACACGCATGAAAGCCAAACGACCTACATACTTATCTGTTGTAATTTTGAACACTAATGCAGCGAAAGGCTCACTAGCATCTGGCTTACGTAATTCTTTTTCGTCCGTCTTAGGATTTGTACCTTCAATCGCTTCAATATCCACAGGAGATGGTAAGAATGCACAAACTCTGTCTAACATTGTTTGTACCCCTTTATTTTTGAAAGCAGAACCGCACATCATAGGGATAATTTTCATATCCACTACTGCACCTTTCAACGCTGCTAACACCTCATCTTCTGTGATTGAATCTGGATCTTCAAAGAATTTTTCCAGAATATTATCATCATATTCAGCAGCTACTTCCATTAATGCTTCACGGTATTCATCTACTGTATCCTGTAATTCTTCAGGAATATCAATTACTTGATAAGTTGAACCTTTTGTTTCCTCATCCCAAACAATAGCCTGATTTGTAATCAAATCAACAACCCCTTTGAATTCATCTTCTGAACCAATAGGTACTTGTAAAGGCACAGGATTAGCACCTAATTTCTCTTTAACTTGATTACATACATCAAAGAAGTCAGCACCTTGACGATCCATTTTATTAACGAACCCTACACGAGGTACTTTATATCTATCTGCTTGTCTCCATACTGTTTCAGACTGTGGCTCCACACCAGAAACCGCACAAAATAAAGCAACTACCCCGTCTAATACTCTCAAAGAACGCTCAACCTCTACTGTAAAGTCAACGTGTCCAGGTGTATCAATGATATTGATAGCATAAGTATCACCTTTATACTCCCAACTAGTTTTAGTAGCTGCAGAAGTAATTGTAATACCTCTTTCCTGTTCTTGTTGCATGTGGTCCATTGTAGCTGCACCATCATGTACCTCACCAATCTTATGGGTGATACCTGTGTAATATAGGATACGTTCCGTTGTGGTCGTTTTTCCAGCATCAATGTGTGCTGCAATTCCAATATTACGCGTAAACTTTAAATCTGTTTTTGCAGACATGACTAATGAATTTATTAGAGTTGCTTATAATAAAAATATGCTCTGTTTCAGTGTGATAATAAAAGTTTCCCAGCTTTGTAATTATACCCTGAAGTGAGCAAAGGCTTTATTAGATTCAGCCATACGGTGCGTATCTTCCTTACGCTTAACAGCCGCGCCCTCATTCTTGCTCGCAGCAATAAGCTCGGCAGCTAGCTTTTGAGCCATTCCTTTGCCACTACGTTTGCGGGCAAATTTAATCAACCATTTCATTCCTATTGAAACTTTTCGACTGGCACGGATTTCTGTTGGGATCTGGAAGGAGGCACCACCTATACGGCGACTACGTACCTCTACTTGTGGCATAGCATTTTTGACGGCTTTCTGCCATACCTCATGAGGATTATTACCGGTACGTTTCTCTATAATGTCCATAGCATCGTAGAATAAGCGAAAGGCAACAGACTTCTTGCCGTTCCACATCATGTTATTGACGAAACGTGTTACTTCTATGTCATTGAACCGAGGATCTGGTAGAATGACTCGCTTTTTCGGTTTTCTTTTTCTCATTAAATTTATAACTTTTAGTGCTGTGGATTCACCGCCTCATCACAGGAGTAGGTTTTTTCTCGCTTCAACGCCAAACTTCTTTTAGCGTTTACTTCAACAACTTCTATTGTAAAGAACAAATTTAGTGATTAGTGATTTGTTATTGGTGACTAGAACTAGACTAACCTTTAAATGCTATCAACTAAACACTAGCAGTTTATCTATTATGACAAACTAAAATCAAAATTACTTTTTAGGTTTTTTAGAACCGTATTTTGAACGTCCTTGCTTACGGTCGTTAACGCCTGCAGTATCTAATGTACCCCTTACGATGGTATAACGTACCCCAGGTAAATCTTTTACACGACCTCCGCGGATTAGAACAATAGAGTGTTCTTGCAAATTGTGTCCTTCTCCCGGAATGTATGCGATAACCTCAATACCGTTAGTTAAACGTACCTTAGCTACTTTACGCAAAGCTGAATTTGGTTTCTTAGGTGTAGTTGTGTACACACGAGTACATACACCACGTCTTTGAGGAGAACCTCCTAAAGCACGAACCTTGCTCAGTTGAACAATCTTCTTGCGACCTTTGCGTACTAATTGATTAATTGTTGGCATACAATCAGAAATTTCTACAATTTAATTGTTTAAAATTGTTTCTTGCTTTTAACATCCGCACATGCTTCCCTCAAAAGCGATGCAAAGGTATTAATTATTAATCAATTTTCAAAGCCTGTTTGAAAAATTTATTTAGTGATTGAAAAAAGTTAAAAGAAATAGATTTATTCCTTTTTTAAAACTCCATAAATATCTAGCTTTCCTTTGCCTCCAAGGCGATTTGAGGTAAAAAACATACGATTCCCCTTTTATAACTATAATCATCCCATACTATATTAAATGGATAGGGTAGTTTAATCGTCTCTTTGGCTATTGGGTTAGTTTCTTATCTCTTGTTTTATGGATTAAGCCTTTTTCTAATGCTTGATGGTTTTCAATTCGATATAATTGAGTGTACGATTCATTTTCTCTAAACACACCTCTTTCTACCGATAACCATTTTAAGGTATCCTCAAATATTATATAGTCTCGAAATAACAGCTTATCATCAACTTCAATTAGCTGATTGGGCGTTTTACACCTTATATACTTACATAATTATATTGATACAATGGTATTTTTCTACACATTTGCCATATATCATACACTCGTGTTTTAAATGGTACAGGAATTTCTGGTAGATAATGACTTAATTGATTGATATAGATGGAATTTACGATAGTTTTATTATCTTTATTAATAGAAATTCACAATGGTTAGATAAAGCGGCATTAGGTACAGATGAAAACAAAATTAGTGTTTTTTATAGCCTCATAAGTTGTCGAACGACTAAAAATAGCGTGAATTGGCTCTTTGAAATATGGGGAAAATATAAAAATCGCTTAAAATAAGCTAAAAAAGGGGTTGTCGATCCCTAGGAGAAATCGTACAATTGGGGATCGACAACTTTTAAGGCTATTTTTTAAGGATTTAAGTTTGGTAATCTATTGATAAACAGTTACTTTTATTTTTGAAAGTAACGGCTTGTAATTGAACCAGTTTGGGATTGAAACATTATAGAAATATTCTTTCATATCCCTATAATTAGGCTTGTAATTGAACCAGTTTGGGATTGAAACTGTATTCTACCACCGTACCACTTGGGGGAATTAACCTTGTAATTGAACCAGTTTGGGATTGAAACTATTATGTAGCCTTTATGCTAGTATTAGGGGCTTTACTTGTAATTGAACCAGTTTGGGATTGAAACTCCACATTTGGACAACACCTATTGGGTTTTGCCAAACTTGTAATTGAACCAGTTTGGGATTGAAACAACAAATTACTGCAATCGTATCAAAATTAAGACGTGCTTGTAATTGAACCAGTTTGGGATTGAAACAAAAAGACTTTAAACGAGTAAGGAATTACTATAAGGCTTGTAATTGAACCAGTTTGGGATTGAAACATTCATTTTTCTTTCTCGTTTACTTTGACACAATTGCTTGTAATTGAACCAGTTTGGGATTGAAACAAACTAGACAAAATCACATTGAGACTAAATCTCGTTCTTGTAATTGAACCAGTTTGGGATTGAAACCTAATGAGAAGTCGTAGCGGTGAGTATTGTATTTTACTTGTAATTGAACCAGTTTGGGATTGAAACGAAGTAGTATTTTATCATTGTTGAATATCTTTCAACTTGTAATTGAACCAGTTTGGGATTGAAACGTGACAAATATAAGAACTATTCCGATAAATACAAATCTTGTAATTGAACCAGTTTGGGATTGAAACTCCCCTTTTTTTTGGTGGTGGTTTAAATTTTCTTTACTTGTAATTGAACCAGTTTGGGATTGAAACAAGTATAAGGGTCAACAATTAAATCTAAAGAACCCCACTTGTAATTGAACCAGTTTGGGATTGAAACCCGCCTGTTCTGCTTTTGTAATTACTTTAGTTTCTCTTGTAATTGAACCAGTTTGGGATTGAAACAAATCATAGACACCTATATAAAATCAAGCAAGTAAACTTGTAATTGAACCAGTTTGGGATTGAAACAAGATACTTTATTTAAGCCCAATGCATCTTTATCCTCTTGTAATTGAACCAGTTTGGGATTGAAACATTTTGAACACTTGTTATAAACTCCGTACTATACACCTTGTAATTGAACCAGTTTGGGATTGAAACAATTCAGGATAACATTGATGTGCATTACGAATTAGTCTTGTAATTGAACCAGTTTGGGATTGAAACTATTAAAAACTTTTTATGTTCGACTTTTTATTTAAACTTGTAATTGAACCAGTTTGGGATTGAAACTTAATAGCAGCTAAATCTACAGCAATCGCAATAGCACCTTGTAATTGAACCAGTTTGGGATTGAAACAGTAGTTGTCATGATCTTGTTAATTGTGGCATTATTCTTGTAATTGAACCAGTTTGGGATTGAAACTTCTCGTATAGGTTGGTCGATGGCATTATACCATGCTTGTAATTGAACCAGTTTGGGATTGAAACATTTTAGCCTTCATATATAATTCATCAAACTGTAACTTGTAATTGAACCAGTTTGGGATTGAAACTTATAGCTTAATTAAAAATATGCGGTAATTGCTCCTCTTGTAATTGAACCAGTTTGGGATTGAAACTCTTCTATCAAAAAGTCATTCTTAGGCAATTGTTTGACTTGTAATTGAACCAGTTTGGGATTGAAACGAAATAGAAAAAGGAACAGACTCTGTTTTACCATTCTTGTAATTGAACCAGTTTGGGATTGAAACGCAGGAGAAGATAGGAGTAATGTCGAAATCATACATACTTGTAATTGAACCAGTTTGGGATTGAAACACATCTGGTATAAAATATTCATCATTAGAACTTACACTTGTAATTGAACCAGTTTGGGATTGAAACGAAATTTTTTGCTTTGATTTTTTCTTTGAATCGCACTTGTAATTGAACCAGTTTGGGATTGAAACGAAATAAACGGATAATAAAATATTTATCCTCACTCGCTTGTAATTGAACCAGTTTGGGATTGAAACAAATTTTAAAAACCCAACCCTTTTGATAAATTCAAATGACTTTGTTGCATGGCAAAC
>CAYLSF010000185.1:3705-9273 GCA_964385675.1 uncultured Saprospiraceae bacterium | reverse complement strand
AATCTATCCTTTTTAATAAGATTGAAGCGGAGTTGATAAAAGATGGATACCAAATTGTTCGTAAAGACTTTAATCGTCCTTGGGGTGGTTTTTTTGCAATGGATGAAGCTCAAACGGCTAAATTCATTGAGCAGTTTTTCCCACATTTATCTGTGGAATCGGTGATTAATGGACAAAAGCTGAGTCCTAAAATTTTAGTGGTTGCCCCACAAAAAAGATTATCGTGGCAATATCACTTTCGTCGCTCAGAAGTCTGGATTGTGGAGCAAGGCGAAGTAGGGGTAGTGAGAAGCACAACGGATGAGCAGGGAGAAGTAGAACAGTTGAAGAAAGGCGATCATGTCACATTGGCAAAAGGAGAACGACATCGTTTAGTTGGATTAGAAAATTGGGGGATTGTAGCTGAAATATGGCAACATACTGACCCTAATCAACCTTCTGATGAAGATGATATTGTACGCTTACAAGATGACTTTGGTCGTTAATTGATATGTAAAAGATGTATAGTGTAAGATAAGAAGAACGTAAATTGCCAATGGAATAGGTCGAGTTGAAACTATTTTATTGGCAATTTTTATATTAAGTAGTTTATAAAATATCAAATATTATCCAACCGAAAATCAACATACAACACTTTAAACAACTAACTGCTGACCGAAAAGATAGCCTCCGCCTACTCAATAAAACAAGTATGCGAGGTATCCGAGAAAGTGTGGTAGAACGCTATTCCGAACAAGCACACTTTATTTATGAATTACTCCAAAATGCAGATGATGTACAAGCCACAAAAGTCCGATTTATTTTAAAATCAGAAGGATTTTATTTTATTCACAATGGTACTGTTCCATTTACCGTTACCCCACCAAATGTTACACCTGCGGGGCATATCAATGCGATTACTTCCATCGGAGCATCCAGTAAAAAAGATGAAAATTATAAAATTGGAAAATTTGGAATTGGTTTTAAATCTGTTTTTCAATACACACAAACCCCACATATTTATGACCCAAATGTAGCGTTTAAAATTCAAGATTTAATCGTTCCCGAATTACTTGATGAGCCTACACATCCTTTGCGAAAAGCAGATGCAACGCTTTTTTACTTTCCTTTTGACCATGATGAAAAATCCCCTCAACTTGCTCAGAAGGAAATTCAACACCGACTCACCGCCTTACAATTTCCCTTGTTATTTTTGAATCATCTAACTGAAATACAGTGGGAAACGCTGGATAATTCAGGTTATTATAAAAAGGAAGCCGCAGATAATGGCTACATTATGGCTATTAAAAAAATAGGACAAAGAGCGGTAGCTACTCGCTTTTTTCAGCTAACAGAACAAGAACTAACTTCAAACCTAAATTATTCTATCGTATTTAAATTGGATAAAAATGGTGATATAGATTCTAAATCAACCTATAATCTACATTGCTATTTTCCGACAAGGGTGCAAACGCCCTTTCACTTTTTAGTGCATGCTCCTTTCTTGCTGACAGATAGTAGAGAAGGGATTAAGCTGGAACAAGACTGGAATAAGCAACTCATTGATTTATTATCAAAATTACTTGCGAATAAAATTCATTTACTCCGACAAGAAAATCTATTAAATGCCTCATTGTATAATGCTTTACCTTATCAAGAGAAAAAATATACAGGCGAGGTTGGACAATTTTTACGACCATTTTTAACCGAATTATACCAATTTTTAAACCATACTAAGGAAGCTATATTTCCAACTGCAACAGGAGAATTAGTGACTTTTGAAAATGCGATTTTAGCTGAAAGTCAGTCGCTGCGAGAATTGTTAAATATTGAGCAATTAGAGACATTAAGGAATAGGGTAGGGGTGAGATGGATTTTTCCTACTGTTCCTTTACAATCTAAATTGGGTTCTTTTTTAAGAAAAATATTGGTAGAAAGGACGCAAATGCAAGACTTACCGCATCCAATTTTAACGTGGGAAATAGCGTTACAACAAATGTCCACTACATTTTTTCAGCAGCAATCGGATGAATGGTTATTAAGACTATACGAACAATTATTACATCATAGAAGTCTGTGGGAAAAACCAATTAAGTATAAGGTTTCGTTAATTCGATTGGAAAATGGACAAATGGTAACGCCTTTTGATACTACTTCAGGTGAACCTAATGCTTATTTACCCTTGTCAACTTCCACGAACTATCCTACCATAAAATCAACTTTAGTAGAAAATGCGAATGCTCGGTTATTTTTTGAAAATTTGGGGTTGACCACACCTAAATTGCGGATGGAGTTGACGCAATTTATTTTACCTAAATACCGTAGGCGACGACGAGTTATTCCAAAAATAGAAGATGTTGAAAAGCTATTTTTACATTATGAGCAGTGTAATGTAGCGGAAGCAGAGCAATTTATTAAAGATATTCGGCAGTTGCCGATATTACAAGCGATTAAAGCTGAAAGTGGAGAAATCGTAGGAGCAATTCCGAATGAAACCTATTGGCAAACAGCGGAGTTGTCTTATTTTTTTGAGGGGAATGAAGATATTTTATGGTTATCGTTAGAGGGTATATATGGAACAATATTAGAAAGAGTGGAGCGAAATCGGTTTGAGCAATTTTTAATAAAATTGGGGGTCAATCAATTTCCATTATTTAAAAAATCAGATGATTCGTTAACAGCGGAAGAACGACAAGAGTTGATACGGCAAGAAACGCCCGAAGCGAGTTTTGCCATGTGGGAAGAAATAGAGGATATTACATTAGAAGGGTTAGCCCATTTTTTGACCAGTATGACTGCTGATAAATCCCGTTTTTTATGGTCATTTTTAAAAAATATCATCACACCACATACACCGACTACGGGAAATTTTAAATATGAATATGAAGCAATACACTCGCTTGAAATAGAAACTCATTGGCTACGATTATTGCGAAAAACAGCTTGGTTACTAAATCCACAAGGTGTATTATGCAAACCCGAGGAGATTCAAATCGGTTGGCTGATTGACCAATATGAAGTGGTGTTAGATAATCCTTTAGTAGATTTATTATTTAAAAAAATCCCTAAAACAGAACGATTAGGCAGCTTAACCCCCGAAGAACGCACCGCAATGGAATTAGGGCAACGACTGCTTCAACAGGGCTTAACTACTGATGATTTTACACAATTTCAGCAATGGCAACAGTTTGTGAAGAAACGAGCCGAAAAGCAGAATCGCTCAAAAAAGCAAGGGAATAAAACGACTCGGGAGCAAGTTCAGAAAGATGTAGATGATTACAATCCAGCGTTTCTATCATCGGAGGAATTGATAGAAAAAAAGGAGGCATTACGGCAAAAAATGGAAGCAGATTTGGCGGAAGAGTTGGATACGTTAGAAAAAATTGAACTGCTCAAAAACACGATAAAAGAAGCTCGACCCTACTCGTTTATATGGTATAAAGCATTACTAGAGTTGGAGTATATTTTGGCATTGGAGCAAATGGGGAAAGACCAAAGTTTTCGGATTGAATTTAAAACGGTAACATTAGAGGAAAAAACCGAAAAGACTATTTTCTTAAAAGCCCCCAATAAAGATATTCCCTACACGATAGAAGCGATGGGGGATATGTCACTCAAAATTCAATTGAAAACAGAGCGGAAAACATTGGCAGTAGAAGTGGTAAGTATGAAGAAAAATATGCTTCGTGCTAAACTCACTTCCCCTGAGCAATTAGAGGGCATTGACTTTGAAAAGGTGAATGGGGGAGTGTTAGAAATTAAAAATACCATATTTACTTTAGAAGCATTGGTAGCTGCTTTTATGCAATTGGAATTTGATGAGGATGATAATTTACAAGAACTATTGCCTGAAAATATCAATTTTGTATTTGGACCACCAGGAACAGGTAAGACGACACATTTAGCGACAAAGGAGATTTTACCGACTATGCTAGGCGACAAAGCACAGCGAATGCTAGTGCTAACACCAACAAATAAATCAGCCGATGTACTAGCGAAAAAAGTGCTGTCGCTTCAAACAGATCCACCTCAATGGCTTTTAAGATTTGGAACGGCTACGGACGATGAAGTCGAAAATGCGGGTATTTTATGTGATAAACTATTAGATATTGATGAATATGAGCGATGTTGTGTGATTACAACGGCTACTCGATTTCCATATGATGGTTTTAATAATGGAATACGAGCAGGGCAATTGAAAAATATAGATTGGGACATCGTAATTGTGGATGAAGCCTCTATGGTTTCATTGGCGATGATTACCTATATTTTACATCAACTACCCAAATCAGAGTTTATCATCACAGGCGATCCCTTTCAAATCGAACCCATTGTATATGCCGAAGAATGGAAAGGGGAAAATGTATATACTTTGGTCAATTTGAATAGTTTCGACCCTGTTGTGCAACAAACAGATATGGTACCCTATCCTTATGCTGTTTTGAATCTAACGACTCAATATAGAAGTGTTCCATCCGTAGGACATATTTTTAGTGCATTTGCTTATGAGGGACGGTTGATACATTTTAAAAAACAAGGGGAGCAACGTCCGCTTCATATTGACAATTTATCCTTAAAATCATTAAATCTAATTCGATTTCCCGTACATCGCCTGGAAACGCTATATCGTCCACAACGCTTGAGAGGAAGTCATTATCATATTTATGCTGCCTTATTGACTGTTGAATTGGTTAAACATTTAGTGCATCAAATTTTTAAAAATCATATTCAATCTCAAAAAAATGCGAAATTATGGCAAATCGGAATTATTTGCCCATACAAGGCACAAGCTCAATTGTTAGATAAAGTAATAGCATCCCAACATATTTTTAAACCTAAAGTACGGGTTAGTTGTGGTACAATTCACAGCTTTCAAGGTGATGAGTGCGATATAATGATTAACGTATTTAATCCACCATTACACATCAGCCGAAGCCCAAATATGTTTTTGAATCGTCGAAATATTATAAATGTGGCGATTAGTCGAGCAAAAAATTATTTGATTTTGCTTACGCCAGACAAATACACCGAAAAAGTTTGGAATCTATATGAGTTAGGGCGTTTATTGGATTTAATTCGACAAGATTTAAAAGGTGATTATTTGGAAATTCAAAGTGCACAATTGGAGCAGATTTTATTTAATCAATCGAACTATTTAGAGCAAAATACTTTTGCTACGACACATCAAAGTATTAATGTTTACACCGAACCTGAAAAGCAATTTGAAATAAGAGTAGAAGAAATGGCGGTAGATGTGCAAGTTCGACATACTAAAAATGAATGATGACGGACTTATGAAGGATAAACCTTAAAACTTTAATTACTTTTGCAATCCTATATTAATTATAGAAGGAGCAAAAATGAATTCAAGTCGTTATTTAGTTTTAGACTAAAAAAAGATACTAGGATGAAGCAAAGTTTATTAATAATATCACTTATACTTATTGCAATAACATTAAAAAGTCAGTCCATTGAGCTTCCATTAGATAATCAGTATTTAAATTATTTTGAAGAAAGTTTACATCATGTAGATAGTAATCATCATACATCTATAAAACCTTATTCTTCAAAAACTATTAGAAATTTAGC
>CAYLSF010000185.1:495-3695 GCA_964385675.1 uncultured Saprospiraceae bacterium | reverse complement strand
ACTTTCTCAAAACTCCATATTGATAATAAATTTACAAATACATGGTTTGGTGGGTTTTTATTGAATAAAAATTTGGTACAACTTCAACATGAAGATTATTCGATAATTGTAGATCCATTATTACACTATGGTGTTGGGAATACGAATAATTTAGATAGACCAACTTACTTTCGTACGAAAGGACTTAGAATTAATGGGCATATTGGTAAATCTATGTATTATGCCACAGAGGTTTATGAAAATCAAGCAAGATTTCCACAATATGTTGAAGATTTCATCGACGAAAACGTAGTAGTACCAGGGCAGGGGATTGCCAAAGATTTTAGAGGGGATCGAGATTTCAACTATGCCTCAGGATATGTATTGTATGATGCCAGTAAATTTTTTCAATTTCAATTTGGTCATGGTCGTAATTTTATAGGAGATGGTTATCGCTCATTACTTTTGTCTGATAATGGATTCAATTATCCATTTTTCAAAATTAAGACAACATTTTGGAATATCCAATATATGAATCTGTTCACACAGATGCGAAGAGTGACAGGAGTATCTGCTGTGAGCTTTCCAAAAAAATATACCTCTATTCACTATTTAAATTGGAATGTGAACAAACGATTAAGTATCGGGTTTTTTGAGGGAGTTGTGTATCAAGATAGTACAGGCGTAAGAGGTTATGAGGTAGATTATTTAAATCCGTTAATTTTTTATCGTTCAGTAGAGTTTGCCATTGGTTCTGCAGGTGGAAATGCCCTTATGGGGATAAATGTAAAATACAAGTTAACAGACTTATTAACAGTATATGGTCAGTTTGTATTAGATGAATTTGCCGCAGATCGTAACTTTGGAGGGCAAAATAGTTGGGCAAATAAATTTGGATATCAATTGGGCTTTAAGTCGTTTAATACGTTTTATGTTCCTAATCTAACCGTTCAATCAGAGATAAATTGGGTTCGCCCCTATACTTATACACATCTTGATCCTTTACAGAATTATGCTCATTACAATCAAGCGTTGGCACACCCTCTAGGGGCTAATTTCTTTGAATCGGTTACTCATGTGCGTTATCATTATAAAAGATGGTTTGCTGAAGCGGAATTAATGTATGCGAATACAGGTCAAGATTCTCTAGGTTCAAATTGGGGGACAGATTTATTTCAATCATATGATACCAGAGAGCAAGAATTCGATAACTTGGTAGGGCAGGGGGTGAATACCAAGATTTTATATGCTGATTTAAAGGTGGGATATTTGGTAAACCCCAGCTATAATCTACGGTTTGAAGTAGGCTATTCTTATCGTCGTTTTAGTCCAGAGGTAGAGACTATAGATGTACAGGCTTCAACGATGCATTACTTTCAAGTTGGGGTATATTCGGCTCTGCAGAATATTTATTATGATTTTTAAGTTCGATTGTCGAATCCTTCAATTTTGTAAATCATGATAGAGAGATGTAAGAAAATTAGGTTATAAGATGAATAAAGTTGTGTCTAAGGTCGTTTTAGTGGGAAATACTGCATGGAGTATGTATAATTTTAGGTTAGGACTTATAAAAGCTCTTGTTAAACAAGGTATAAAAGTTATTATTTTTGCACCAAAAGATGATTATTCAGATAAATTAGTCGCAACTGGATGTGAAGTTCATGATCTTAAATTGAATAACTATAGTCTTAATCCTTTTCATGATATTGCTACTTTTATTCAGTTGATAAAACTTTATAAAGAAGTAAGACCTGATTTTTCTTTTCATTACACCGTAAAGCCTAATATCTATGGAACACTTGCGGCTACTTATTGTGGTATTCCATCTATCGCAATTACTACTGGATTAGGGCATTTATTTAAAAATAAATTCATTACCTATATATCAACAATTCTTTATCGTCTAGCTGGTAAATTTAGTAAAGAGATTTGGTTTTTAAATAAAGAGGATATGAATCTTTTTTTTGAAAAACGTATTGTGAGCATTAAAAAATCATTTTTGCTTCATAGTGAAGGAGTAAATACCTCTTATTTTGCTCCTGTTGAATCAGATAAAAATGAAGATAAAATTATATTCTTATATGCAGGACGTATTTTGAAAGACAAGGGAATTGAGATTTTGGTAGAAGCTACCCGAAAATTGAAGGAGAATTATAATAATTTTGAAGTTCAAATACTAGGATTTATAGATGAAAACAACCCAAATGGTATAACAAAGCGTCAGATAGAAGAATGGGAAAGTGCTGAATTAATTAAATATATGGGAGAAACAGATGATGTGAGAACCTTTATTGCTAATTCTGATTGTATTGCATTTCCTTCTTTTTATAAGGAAGGTGTATCTAGAATTTTATTGGAAGCAGCAAGTATGGCAAAACCAATTATTACTACCGACTGGGTAGGGTGTAGGGAGGTAGTGGAAGATGGGGTTAATGGATTTTTGTGTAAAGTGAAGGATGTAAAGAGCCTAGGTGAAAAACTTGAAAAGTTTATAAATTTAAATGAAAAAGAAAGACTTATTATGGGGCGTAATGGTCGAAAGAAAGTATTGAGAGAGTTTGAAGAACAAAAAATAATTTATCATTATTTTAATACTCTAAAGATAAGAGATAATGATTTAATCACATTAGATCAACTCAAGATATTAGATGAATGCTAGTAATAAAATTATTCAAAGCCTTTGGATAGGAAAAAAATTAACTGCATTAGAATTACTCACACTACATTCATTTATACATCATGGACATGAATTTCACCTATATATATATGAAGAATTAGAAACAGTTATTCCAAATGAGGTTGTTATAAAAGATGCGAATAGTATTGTTCCTTTTTCCAATATCTTTAGATATAAGAGTGACGATCCCCTATCTAAACAAGGTAAAGGAAGTGTAGCTGGGTTTTCAGATATTTTTCGAGCTAAACTATTGTATGAAAAAGGTGGTTGGTGGGTTGATATGGATGTTACTTGCTTAAAACCTTTTAATTTTGAAGCAAAATATGTGTTTCGGACACATGATTTTCTTCCTGTAATTAACAATATCATGAAGGCTCCCCCTAAGTCTATATTTATGAAAACTTATGTAGAGAAATTGGAAAAGGAAGTAGACGAAAACAATACAGAATGGCTGAAACCCTCTAGGATATTATATGAAACCGTTCAAATGTTTAAATTAAAAGAATATATATTAAAAGATATTTGTAACCATGATAGATGGGAA
>CAYLSF010000185.1:0-454 GCA_964385675.1 uncultured Saprospiraceae bacterium | reverse complement strand
TTGGGTAAAAGAAAAATGGATGGCGATTCATTGGGTTAACTCTGCTTGGAAAAGAAAGTTTATTGATAAAAATTTCGCTTTTCATGGTAGCTATTATCATCAATTACTAGAAAAGTATTGCATAAAATATTTAGAAAGTGAACAGAAGATTACCATTATAGAACAATCAAAATATGTAATACGATACTTTTTAAGTTTACATGTACCAATTTTCGTTAAACATCTTTTTAATAAAATAAAGTAAAAATGCCTTTAGGAATTTTAGATCGATATAAGTCCTATTTTCCTTCATGGGTAAAAGATATTTACATAAGACTAATATTGATTAAGAGAAAATATATTGATAATAATGAGAGAACTCTTCCAAACTATTTTATAGTAGGGGTACAAAAAGGGGGAACTACATCTTTGTATAATTATCTAATTGAGCATCCTCAAGTAATACGTGCAGTGA
>CAYLSF010000184.1:0-9273 GCA_964385675.1 uncultured Saprospiraceae bacterium | reverse complement strand
CAATCACCTATTGAATTATATCCCTATAAAAATCTTTCCCTAATTTATTTTATCTTAACAGAATTATATTGATTAAGAGAGTGTTTACTCTCTTAATTATTTTTTTATATATTTAGGCTTAAATACGCTCTACAGATAAAATTCAACATACATGAAAGATTTTAACAATAAAACAGTTTGGATAACAGGGGCATCAGATGGAATTGGAAAAGAATTGGCGATACAACTCGCCAAATTAGGGGCTAAAATTATCCTTACTGCTCGAAGTATAGATAAGTTAAATACGGTAAAAGATAGTCTAAATGGTACGGAACATTTGGTATATCCAATGGATTTATTGAAAGTCGATACCATTCCAAATGCGGTGCAAGAAGTTATCGCTAGAGCTGGGGCAATTGATATTTTGGTCAATAATGCAGGAATTTCTCAACGGTCTCTAGCTAAAAACACACAACTAGAAGTCGATAGAAAAATTATGGAAATCGACTATTTTGCGGTCATTGCGTTGACTAAAGCTCTATTACCACAAATGATAGAACGTCAACAAGGGTTGGTTATTTCCATCAGTAGTGTCGCTGGAAAATTGGGTACGCCTATGCGAACTGCTTATTGTGCTGCGAAACACGCCGTGATTGGATTCATGGATGCCTTACGAGCAGAAGTCCATGCCGACAATATTAAAGTGATAGTTGTCACACCAGGTTCTGTACAGACCAATATTTCTGTCAATGCCTTAGAAGGCGATGGTAAAAAGCATAATGTCACCGATCCATTAATTGAAAATGGTATTCCTGTAGAGGAATGTGTGGCGACGATTATTAAGGGCATCAAAAATGAGACACCAGAACTCCTAATCGCCAAAGGCAAAGAGAAAATGGCGGTTTACGCTCGTCGCTTTTTCCCAACAATGTTATTCAACATGATGACGAAGTTGAAAACAACATAAATCAAAAAGTAAAGTCGAATGAATTCGACTCAAATAATAACGGGTCGAATAAATTCGACGTTACGCAATTCAACCAAAATAAAACCATGTCAAAACTAAGAAAATATTGGGGCTGGGGCTATGCCGACTTTCAAGTCCCTACGGAAATTTTAGAGCGTTATAAGATGACGATGAAGGCAATGTTTCAAATCGAAGCATTTGAGCAACACCAACCGAAATCTGTAGAAGAGTTACAATTACGAAAACCTCGATTTAAACTGCCTGCCAACTTAACAGCTATCTGTTCGGATAGTAATTTTGATAGAGCAAGTCATTCTTATGGAAAAGCGTATAGAGATGTATGGCGTGGATTTCACGGTCATTTTCCAAATCCACCAGATTATGTAGCCTTTCCAAAAACAGAGGAGGATATTATTCAATTGCTGAAATTTGCATCGGCAAATGATGTCTCTATCGTACCTGTAGGAGGCGGAAGTAGTGTATGTGGCGGTATTGAACCTACTCAAAATACACGCTATCAAGGTGTCATTTCTGTGAATATGAAGCACTTCAATCAAATTTTAGAAGTGGACAAGGCGTCTCGGTCAGCACATATTCAAGGTGGAATTTATGGGCCAGCATTGGAAGCAGGCTTGCGACCTCATGGCTATACTTTACGGCATTATCCGCAGAGCTTTGAGTTTTCGACTTTGGGCGGTTGGATTGCAACACGAGCAGGTGGACATTTTGCAACGCTTTATACGCATATTGATGAGTTTGTGCAAAATGTAACGATGATCACGCCGAGTGGTAAATTAGAATCCAGACGATTACCAGGTTCGGGAGCAGGTCCAAGTGAGGAGCGTTTCTATACAGGTTCAGAGGGGATTCTAGGAATTATCACATCCGCATGGGTACGTTTACAAGACATTCCAAAATATAAAAAGACCATTACCGTCAATTTCCCCACTTTTGAAGCAGGGGCAGAAGCGGCTAGGGCATTGGCACAATCTGGTTTAAATCCTGCAAATGCCCGATTGATAGATGCGATGGAAGCCTTTAGCAATGGATTAGGCGATGGAAAGTCTTCTGTATTAATTTTAGGATTTGAATCACATCAGCGAGAAGTGGATTTTTATATCCATGAAGGGTTAGCGTTATGTAAAGAATTGGGCGGAACGTGGGATGAAAAACGCTTAACAGCAACAACTCGTAGTAAAAAAGGCGACGCTTGGAAAAATTCATTTCTACTCGCCCCCTATCTTCGAGATGAGATGATGCAACTCGGCTTAATTCTAGAAACGTTTGAAACCGCAATTACTTGGAATCAATTTCCTACTTTTTATAAAAATGTCATGGATTCTGCTCGACAAGCGGTTAAAACCTATTGTGGTGTGGGTACAGTGACTTGTCGATTTACACATATTTATCCTGATGGTCCTGCTCCTTATATCACAATTATCGCTAAAGGTAAAGCAAATCAGCAATTGGAACAATGGGATAATATCAAAAAAGCTGTCTCTCAAGCGGTGATTAATAATGGTGGAACGATTACACATCATCATGCGGTGGGTAAGGATCATCGTCCGTTTTATACGCAACAACATACCCCGCTTTTTGGAGAAATGCTTAAAGCTGCAAAGCAAACGGTTGATCCAAAATGGATTATGAATCCTGGAGTTTTGTTGGAGGAGAAAGCGTAATTTATTATAAATTTTAAACCACAAAGACACAAAAGATACACAAAGGAATTTAATATTAAAAAATTAGCTTTCGTTAAATCTGAACTTTGTATGCTTTGTGTCTTTGTGGTTCAATTTACTCCATACCGCTCTTATCCTAGTTTATAAAATTTCCATTTAGGTTTCTTCCTCTATGTTGCGATTTTCCCTAACTTCAATTATCTTGAATGTATTATCATTTAATTCATCAATTTCAAAATAATGCAACAGCTACCCATAACCGAAAAAGAAATATCCGCTTGGACAACCGCACCTGTCTTTTCGCCAATTCTATGTGCTAATTTGTCTTATCTAGGTTTAGACACCACATCTTTTATCGATTTCTTTAAAGATAGTTTTATCAAAATGCCTTGGGATTTTTATGATGTCAAGCGTAAGCAATGGGAGTTGTTACCTAAAGCTATCCA
Source organism: uncultured Saprospiraceae bacterium (assembly GCA_964385675.1). Taxonomy (GTDB): domain Bacteria; phylum Bacteroidota; class Bacteroidia; order Chitinophagales; family Saprospiraceae; genus CAYLSF01. The sequence continues at coordinate 6,199 of CAYLSF010000184.1, read as the reverse complement.
AACGGCTCATTTTGAAACTTTTAAACAATATTACTTAGATTCAGCAGCAAATGTAGAGCAATTTACTACAAGCTTAAATTTAGAAGAATCTACAAAAAAAGAGTTGATAGCGATTCAACCTTGGAGGAGGCGCTCTGTTTGCGGATTTGAACTAATAATTGGTAAAAATATTCAAATTGAGAGGGTGTATTCAGAAGGGTTTGAACAGGCTTTAGAAGAGGCAGATATTCGTTCCTTACCTAGAGTTTTTGAAGAAACGGATGGTGCATTAGTAGAAACTCCATTGTTCTATGATTTTCTAAAAAAAGTAGCCCAATATGCTCAAAAAATCACCCCTCATGTGGTCATTGAAAAAATGCGAATGACAGCTCATTTCATGAGTGTAAAAGCTAAAAAAGGCGTTCCTGGCAATAACTCACCAGAAGGAGCACACGAAGATGGGGCAGACTTTATCGTATCTGCCTTAGTGATAAATCGAGCGAATATTTTAGGCGGTAAAAGTCAAGTCTTTGAAAAAATAGAAACAGGTGAATTGGTCAATATTTTTGAACGAGAATTACAGCCTGGCGAATTTCTCTTTCAAGCAGACACAGGCGAAGAAAAACACTATGGCAACGATTTGTGGCATTATGTTACGCCCTTCTATGTGGAAGCTGACACAGAAGAAGCTTGGCGAGACATTATTGGTTTAGATATTGTGATTACTCAACCCAAAATTTAGCCTCATCCAAATTTGTTCCGTATTCAAATCGAATGTGTAATTGTACTGATTTACCTGCTTGAACCTCTACAGGTTTTTCCAATTGACAGACAGTAGGTGGCATCAAGCTATCTGTACCCGTGAAATTACAGCCTTCAGCAACTTGTACCAAAGAGTGCATATAGACACAATTTACTGTACCCGTTAAGATTGGTGTTACTTCTAATGTTTTTTCCACCACTTCTTCCTCATCTTGATACAAATCAATAACATTAACAACCTGCTGTAAAGACAATTGCTCGGGTAAATGACGGGTAAAATTAATTGGATAATGTTTATGCGTAGCATCAAAATCAGCATTGGCTAGTTGAATTACATTGGTAATATATTCGGGTAGAAGTTTACCATTTGGTTTTAAGTATTGACGTAGATTTTTAAAGATTTGAACCTGAAATTCGTTCCCACAATAGATACTCATTAACTCTCCCACAATATAATCAACCGGCTCAGGTAACGCTACCTCCATAGCATTTCCATAAATCACCTCTACTTTATCTGACCATCCATTTTTTTCTAATGCTTCTTCTATAAACCCTTTTAAGTCAGGATTATATTCAATCAAATACGCTTTTTTGACAAGAGGTAAAAAGTGTTTGGTTAAGGCTAATGTTCCGATTCCTGCTTCGCAAATCACTTTGCCCGTAAAATCATATTTTTCAAACGCTTTCACAAAAGACTGTACTCGCGTCTTATCCGTTTCCATTACCTTGTAATAAACGGGAGGAAAGCCAAAATGCTCTTCGCTAAAGGTTTGAGCTTCTAAAATTTCATACTTTAGGCTATCATATCGATCAACTAACTCTGAAAAAAATTCGTACGCCATGGTTCTATCTGTTATTTATGTCTTGGTAGAATATGTATTATTTATAACTACGGGCAAAACTACAATAAATCGTAAATTCCTTTAGCTCAACCTTCTTGATTTTATATCGTTTTAATGAAAAATTTACTAATCAAAATTTTAAATAAAATGATATACGAACTCATCAATAACGAACCGCTTAAACGATATGAGTTTCATGTAGAAAATGAAATTCCAGTTATTGAGTATATTCTGGCAAAAAATAAGATTTTCTTGACACATACAGAAGTACCTAAAACGTTGGAAGGAAAAGGTATTGGTTCTGCTTTGGTCAAAGCAGTATTACGAGATATTGAAGCCAAAAACTTAACGCTTGTTCCAATGTGCCCTTTCGTTGCTGCCTATATTAAACGACATCCCGAGTGGAAAAAATTGGTTTTAAAAGGAATTAATGTAGGGTAGTCCCCTTTTTTATACCTAGTAAATATTTCACCCCTAAAGTTGTAAATTATGAATAATTAGTTATTTTCCCCGTTTAATTTCACTTCCTCCCGAGCTCTTTAGCTATTGGGATACGAAAACTGCGAAAGTCGTAAAACTACCATTCGTCCACTATAAAAAAGATGAAAGAAACGATACTAAATAATGATTTTCAATATGCACTCAATGTGCTAGAAAAAACGAATCAGTCTGCCTTTATAACGGGGCGAGCAGGGACAGGTAAATCTACGTTGTTGCGACTCTTTCGGCAGACCACTCGAAAAAAAGTAGTGGTACTTGCCCCCACAGGATTAGCTGCGTTAAATGTAGAAGGGCAAACGATTCATTCTTTCTTTGGCTTCCCTCCTAAGATGATTCATAAGAAGGATATTAAAATTCGTAGAAATCGACGGTTATACCGAAAAGTAGATACCATTATTATTGATGAAATTTCCATGGTACGGGCAGATATGTTGGATAATATTGATTATTTCTTGAGGGCTCATCGGGATAACAATACGCCATTTGGAGGGGTACAAATGGTATTTTTTGGTGATATGTTTCAATTGCCACCTGTCGTAAGCCGAGAAGAATATCAATATTTTCGCTCAACCTATGAAAGTCCTTATTTCTTTTCCTCCATCGTATTTGATGAATTGAGTTTGAATATGGAATTCATTGAACTCAATACCGTTTACCGCCAGAATAGTCGTCATTTTATCAAATTATTAGATAGCGTTCGGCACAATCAAATAGATTATGATGATTTGGAAGAGTTGAATGAGCGATGTATTTCTGATGTTTTAACCGATGAAGATATTTATATCACCCTTTCTCCTCGAAATGCACTAGTGAATAGTATTAATAAAAGCCGATTGACTAAGTTGTATTCAGATGAATTCACCTATCTGGCAACGGTCAGTGGAAACTTTAGTCCAAGTTCTTTTCCATCCGAAACCGCACTCAAATTAAAAGAAGGCGCTCAAGTCATTTTTACTAAAAATGATCCCAAACGCCGATTTGTCAATGGTACAATAGGAAAGGTTATTTTATTATCCAATGATTTTATAAAAGTAGCCATCCAACAAGATGGCAAACATAAAATTATAGATGTAGAAAAAGTAGAATGGGATATTTTGAGGTATAGCTTGAATGCTAAAAATGAGATAGAAAGTAACTCAGTCGGTTCTTTTAAGCAATATCCTTTAAGATTAGCTTGGGCAATGACCATTCATAAAAGTCAGGGCAAAACCTTTGAACAAATGGTCTTAGATTTAGGAAAGGGAGCTTTTGCACCAGGGCAGACCTATGTAGCCTTGAGTCGTTGTACTTCTTTAGAAGGTATTATTTTAAAAACGCCCATTCGCCCACAAGATATTCGAGTAGATGATAGAATAGTAGAATTTTATGAAATGTGGTTTTGAAAATTGGTTATTAGTTACTTAGTTGACTAGTTACTTGGTGAGAAATAAATATATAAGGAAATTGACCAAGTAACTATGCAACGAATAACCAAGTAACAAATAATCAAACTTTTCGTATTTTTATTGCTGTTTATCTAATAAATAACACATTGAAAACGTAATATTTACAAATTCAGTCAATCCCGATGGGTATCGGAAGAACAATCACTAAAAAAACACATTAATGAAAAATCACTATTACTACCTACTTCTTTGTTGTTTATTGCAATTACAGGCAGGAATGCTACTTGGGCAATATACCATAGATGATACGTATCTCATGGAAAAGGCAATAGCAGAGAAAGACGTTAGCACTTTTTATAAAACCATCTTAAAACATACCCCTTCTTTTGATAATACAAAACGATTAAGAGCTTATTTAAATAAAAATCCTTATTTGCGTAATGCCGTTAAGGATATGCCTGTTGATAATAAGACCCTTCAATCTTTACATAAAGCAGCAGTGTCAAATAAGAAAGTTCGTTGGCAATTTAAGACACAGGAGGAACGATATAGACAAGTTCGTAATGTAAAAAGTAAAAAAGCCTTGAATTACAGTCGGAATCAACGCTATAGCAATCAAAGAAATGCGACGGATAGATTTATAACAACGGCTTCAAATGTGGGATATAGAGGTGGCGGCGGTGGATTAAATACACAAAATATCGCAGCAGGTATTACGGATTTTATCATAGAAAGAGCACAAGAAGAAGTTAGCAATGCCTTCTTGATGACCTTTAAACGAAAAATGCAAAACACAGAAGACTATCCTGAATTACAAAAATTATTTCCTTCTACCAAAGAATTTCTGAATGATAATGACCTGAGCACATCTGGGCCAATGATTCAAATGGCACAAAGTTCTTTTCAAAAAGATATGCTGGAGTTGTCTATTAATGTTCCTAAATTACTTCGATTATCGAAATATAAAGAGCAGCAACACTCCGAAAAAGTGGTCGTAATGACTATGTTATATGAAGTATTAGATATGGTCAATAAAGGACTAGAACCTGATGATATTGTGGTGATTTCAGAAGATAAATTACATTGGCAAATTTACATTTTAGAAAAAAATAATAAACAAAATTATATAGACGCACTCAAATCGCAAGATGCAACGCGTAAGGAATTGATAGATCTGATAAAAGCGATTTCAGCGAATGCAAAGGACATTAAAAAGCCATTACAAAAATTAAATATTTTTCAATCTGCTTACAAGATAGAAATTGGGAATAGTGATGATTTTAATCCTTATGAAGACTTGACCTCCATTTTTGTGGATGGTGCAGAATTTATTAGCAATCGAAGCTCTGCTAAAAGTGTGTATAATGTGATTTTCAATATGGAAAAAGCACTACAGGAGGTGGAACAATCTCTTCAAAAAAGCGAGCAATTAGAGTTATTTAAAGGTAAGAATGAAAAAATTCTAAAAGAAGCGAAAAAGGCATTTAAGACGCTAACAAAATGGACATACTTGAAAGCACTTTTAGAAAGGCATGATAAATTTCAATTGGAACGTACTTCTAATATTTTAGGTAAAAATGTGATGAAACTGAATCGTATCATTCATGCTTTAAATTACTCCTCTTTTATATTATATAGTTTTATAGATAGTGATCCCAATCAACATTTTGCAAGTCGAGCTAAGGTAGATGCATTATTTGAAGAAGATATTCGTCGTCGTTATTTTATGGGGTTGATTTATCAAAAATTTGCCAATGATATTCCTGTAAAAAATCTAGAGGTATATGTGGATAGATATTATATCTTGATAGATGAATTACAAATGCAAAAGGCTTATGCTCGTCAAAAATCTTTAAATCCTGAAAATCAGTATCGTTCGGCAAGAAGTAATCGGTATTTACCTTCGGCAAAAACAACCTTTGATTTATTGACTACAGGATTATCCGTAGAAGTAGAAGGAGACACGACCCTATTACCAACTTCGGAAGTTAAACAATTAGAAAGTCTATCAGAGCAAACTTATAGCTTATCGCAAAACACACAACAGCAAGACTATAATTCTTCTGTCTATAATGCAAGTGCCTTGATGGACTATATGCTGGAAGAGCAGAAAAATCGAAAAGAATACCGAAAGTTTAAGCGAGACTTTATCAATTACGGGATGTTTATCGCCAATGTACTACGAGCAAGATCGCCCGCACAAATTAAACAAGCTATTCGCATGGTCGCCGTTCCACCAGGGAGTTCTAGAACAAAAAAAGAAAGCTCATTCAATATCTCTGTCAACTCCTATTTAGGAATGTACACAGGGCAAGAGGTCTTGACTTTAGATGCTATTGATGATCCGATTCAGCCTTCTTTTGGTCTAACTGTTCCTATAGGAATTGCTGTAAGTGCGGGAATGAAACGAAGCGGCTCGTTGAGTTTATTTTTTCCGGTATTTGATTTAGGCTCAGTAGCCGCATTTCGAATTACACAAGATGCTCGATTAAATATCCCACCATTTTCGGTAGAAAATATTGCCGCCCCAGGCGCTTATTTGGTATATGGTTTTCCTGATTATCCATTTTCGTTAGGAGCAGGAGTTCAGTATGGCCCTCAACTGCGAAGGATAAACAGAAATGGGGTAGAACTTGAATCTTCCGCTTACCGGTTTGGGATAACCCTTGCCGTAGATGTGCCTTTGTTTAATCTTTATACTAGGTATTAATTTGGGTAATACATAAAAAT